>NZ_JBSFGJ010000342.1:0-9977 GCF_053596515.1 Nonomuraea sp. NPDC001684 | reverse complement strand
CGGCGCAGCCTGACAGGATCGTGACCCATGATTGACGACTTCGCGAAAGACAACCTGCACGAGAGACTGCGACGGGACCGCAAGGCGCTGCTCTGGAAACTCGACGGCCTGTCCGAATACGACGCCCGCCGGCCTTTGACAGTGACCGGGACCAACCTCCTCGGCCTGGTCAAACACCTGGCCACCGTCGAGGCCAGGTACTTCGGCGAGGTCTTCGACCGCCCTTCCCCGGAACCGCTGCCCCGATGGCAGGACTCCAACGGCAGCGATCTGTGGGCGACCGAGGACGAGACTCGCGATCAGATCATCGGGTTCTACCGGCGCACGTGGGAACACTCGGACGCGACGATCAACGAGCTGCCCCTCGACGCCCCCGGCCACGTGCCGTGGTGGCCGGAGTCAACGCCGGCCTGGCACATGAACCTGTTCGCCATCATGGTCCACGTCCTCGGCGAGTCCACCCGGCATGCCGGGCACGCCGACATCCTGCGCGAAAGCCTCGACGGCCGGACCGGGTCGCGCGCCGAGTACGAGGAGCAGATCGACGAGGAAGCCCGTGCAGCCTACTGCGCGAAGATCGAGCAGGCCGCCAGGACGGCCAGAACCAACTAGGGCTCGACCCGCATCGCGCCACCGTGGCCGCGCCCTTGGCGGGGCCGCGGTTCACCGCCGCCCCCCACCAGGCCCTCACCCGATTTCGGGGCAGGCGTCCTCGTCGCCCGGGTCCGTCCCGACCCGGCGCCATCGACAGACGTCCTCGGCCCAGGACGATGCCGCTCGTTCGGTGGCCGGGGTAGCCGAACCGGTACGACACGGCGGCCATCGCAGCGTCCGCCACGGGTGTCCGGGCCGAGGACGAGCACTCGCCGCAAACCAGCAGCCATGAGCCCCCGCCGCCCACCCGAGCTCCCGCTGACTTCACCCTCAGGAAGGGCGCAGTGATTTCGGATCGCCCCCCACCTGGTCTCCCGCAGGGCCGCTAGCCGCGGCCTCCGTGGTGGGCACGCAAGGTCCGCGTTGGAGGCGCACTTCGATGAACGGGCTTCGCCGTACTGGATGGGATGTCTGGATGAACCCTCCAGGCCGGCGGGGCGTCCCTTTTGGTATGAAGAGATCGCGGTTGACCGTCATCGCGCTGCTCGTGTCGTTGTGCGCCTGCGGCCAGTCCGGTGCCGGCCCGGTGCCTTCTGTGGCCGGGACCGAGACGATCGTGTTGCCGCGGGCCGATCAGCCCAAAGCGCATCGGCCCACCCTGGAGCGGCTCAAGCGGGAGGCGGCGTCGTCGGGCCGCCCCCTGGAGGAGGTCGTCAAGCGGTACGCGACCCGGGTGGCTGCCACCTCCTCGCCCAGGCCGACGGACTTCGAGGGTTACGACCCTGCGGTGACCGACCCGGACGTGGTCATCGACGGCATCCCCTACGCCGAGCTGGTCGACCTCGGGGCCGTCGCCAGATCGGAGGGCATCTCCTACGAGGAGGCCATCGACCGCTTCGGCTCACAGTCGTCCAACAGCCAGGTGATCGACAAACTCCATGCGGAGTTCCCTGACGAGATCTCCGGCGTCAGCTACGTCGACGGCCAGCGGGGGCTGCGCGTCGGCTTCAAGGGTTCCATCCCGGCTCGCGCGATCGAGCTGGCCAGGACCCTTCCCGTGGAGGTCACCCTGATCGGCGGCAAGGGATTCTCGGCCTCGGAGCTCCGGCAGGCCCAGGACACGGTCGTCTCCTGGCTCCGGTCCCGTCCTGAGGTGGCCACGATGACGGCGCACCCAGATGAGGAGACCGGCCAGGTCAAGGTCACAATCCAGCCGAAGGTGATGCCGGACGATGCCGAGGAGTTCAAGCGTGGTCTTCAGCTCCCGCAGCCGGACAATCCGCACATCACCGTCGAGGTCACGCTCTCCGCCGAATCGGTCGCCGTTCGGCCGCAGTGAGGGCCGCCGAAGCCCCCGCGCGCGCACGGCCCGAATTCAGCGCCCAGGAGCCCCCGGCATGACTCCGCTCGATCGCACTCTTGCCAGAGCCCTCACCGAGGTCGTCATCAGGCTGGACCTCAGCGCCAGGCAGCTGACGGCCTGGGAGACACCGGCGACGCCCGGGCTACCACCTGAATGACGACCCGTTCGCCGAGCCGGCGATCGCGAGCCCGGTAATCAGGGCAGATTCGAGCGCTGTTGCCGGCCACGAAGCCTCTCCAGCGCGGCCGCAACCTCATTGACCTGCTCAGGTTTCCGGGTGCTCCACTCGGAGACCCCGTTGAACCATCGGTTCCAGACCGCGCCCACAGCCTCGGCGGTGACCTCTTCCTCACCGCGCACCAGAGCGGTCAGATCACGCACTTCAGAGTCGTACTCGTCCTCGGGAGCCCCCATGCCCAACAGACCTTCGGGGTCGTACTGATTGATCAGCACACGGACAGCGGCGGCCACCTGATCATCCTTCATGCCTCCAGCATGCCCCGGCGCCTCCGGGCCTTCCCATCACTTGCCGAACATGCCTGGCGGGCCTTCAAGCAGTCTTCGCGATCGGTGACCGCATGCTCAGTGCACAGCCCCGGCCGCTTGACCACTTCTGCCGCGACCTCGTACGCATTGACGAACCGCCCCGCTACCGGTCCCGGGATCGACGGTGATAGACATCCGGCGTGGAAAAGAACCTGGAGTTCCCTGACCTGCTGCGACTGATCGATGAACGGTCGACCGCCTTCCGCGCCACGGTCGCCGCCGCGCCCAGTCTCGACGCACCGGTGCCGACCTGCCCCGAGTGGAAGCTGTTCGATCTGGTGAAGCACCTGGGCGGGGGAGACCGTTTCTGGGCCGCCATCGTCGGCGCGGGGCCTGCCGACGCTCCCCCGGCCGAGGCCGCCGCCGCGCGCGCCGCGCTGGAGGTGCCGCGGGAGCGCGAGGCCCTGCTGGCCTGGCTGGAGGAGTCCACGCGACTTCTGCTGGGCGTGCTGCGGGAGGCGGGCCCGGACGCCGGCTGCTGGGCGTGGTGGAGTGCCCTGCAGACGCCACGGACCTCCGGCGGAGTCGCCCGGCACCGGGTTCAGGAGAGCGCCGTGCACACGTACGACGCCCAGCTCGCCGCGGGCGCCCCGCAGCCGGTGCCGGCCGAGATCGCCCTCGACGGTGTCGAGGAGTTCCTGTTCACCTGCGTCGCGACGCCCAGCGCCTGGCCGCACAAGCCCACAACCTTCGACTTCCACGCCGCCGAGGGCCGCTCCTGGCGCCTCACGGTCGACGGCGACGGCGCACGCTCCACCCGCATCCCCGCGCCCACTGCCGCGACCGGCGAGGACCGGGACGCAGCCGGCGCCTCCGTCCACGGCACGGCCAGCGAGTTGGTCCTCTACCTGTACGACCGTATCCAGGCCGGCTCCTTGCACGTTGACGGAGACGCAACGCTGCTCGACCTGCTCCGCGCCTGGGAGCCGGAGGAATAGGCCTCCGGGATCGGACCGAAAGTTTGGCGCTATAAAGGCGATCTTGACGACGATTTCGGCGGCGAGTGCCGTTTGCCGTGGTTGAGCGCCCCGGCGTGCCTGCTCATGCCTGTGGATCTCCTCTCACCTGACTGGACTCACGAGCGCTGGAGGCACTGGCGGGTGAGCGCCGTCCGGCGACAAGACTGGGAGGGCGGTGCATGCGCCCGTTGGCGGGGCTGGCGCTGTAGACCATCGCCACGGTAGCGGCGCCGTACAGGAGCCAGGGCCAGGCGAGCGCTCCAGGAGGGAGTCGGCAGCCGGCAGAGCAGCCACAAGATCGGTCCGGTCAGCGCCCAGGCCGACCAGATCGCCTCTCCTCCCATGGGCAGGCCGGCGGCATGGGCGGTGAGGCAGGCGTGCACCGGCGTGGTGACGACCTCGGCGCCTGCCACGCAGACGGCCAGGGGGGTGTGCTCCAGCGGGCGACGGATTGCCTGACGCGAAGTCCCGCATTTCGGGGCGCTGGGGCAGCTGATCGCGCGGCAAGGGCTGGCGGACGGGTTCTCCCCGGCGGTGCACAGGTGGTCGGCGAAGAGGCCGGGGCAGATCGAGTCGCCCTGCCCCTCGTAGGGCGGGCGGTGGGCAGACCGCTCAGGACGCCGGCGACTCCTCGCACCTGGATCGGGCTGGCCGTGCTCGTCCTGCCGATACTCCTGATCGCGATCGACGGCATGGTGCTGGTCTTCGCGCTACCCGCCATCACCACGGACCTTCAGCCGTCGGGCACCGAGCAACTGTGGCGTTTCCTGGGCCGCCATGCCATCGCTTCGTCCGGACCTTCCGAGGGAAGGAGAGCTGACGGACAGCTTCCCCATGGGAGCCGATCGGCGAGTCAGGTCTGTGCCACGTGCAACGGGACAGACGTTCGTCAGCTCAGGCAGAACTCGTTGCCCTCGACGTCCTGCATCACGAGGCACGACTCGTTTTCTTCATCGGCGGGCAGGAGCCGCACGCGTTTCGCGCCGAGAGGGATCAATCGTGCGCATTCGGCCTCAAGGGTTGCCAGTCGCTCTGCACCGACGAGTCCGGTGCCGACCCGCACGTCAAGGTGCAGCCGGTTCTTGGTGACCTTGCCTTCGGGAACGCGCTGGAAGTACAGCCGCGGACCGACACCCGAGGGGTCGCTGCACGCGAACCAGGAGTCCTGCTGCTCGGGCGGCAGTGTGCGATTGAAGTCGTCCCAACTGGCGAACCCCTCAGGCGGTGCCGGCGGGACATACCCCAACACCTCGCACCAGAAACGGCCGACACGCTCAGGTGAAGCGCAATCGAAGGCGACTTGAATCTGCTTAACGGATGCCATGGGAAAATCCTCCCATACGGCACTATGCGTGCCGTAATCGCTCACCTTGCACCCCGGGCCGGATTGGCAAGGCACTGAAAAGATCCACAGCTCCAGCCTGAACGCCGCGCCCACCCGCCTGCCCGGCATCTCGACGACTTCCTCACCGACCCGGCCAACGCCAGCCGTTCCGCGCACACCCGGCGCGCCTACCGCGGCGAACTGATCGCCTTCGCCGCCCGCAAGCTGCATCGCGTCGCAGCAACCCGAGTGGAGGGCCTCCGAGGTGCGTTCTCAGCAGCCCGCGGTGCGGGTAGGGCGCGGCCCGGCGTGCGGGCAGGGCAGTGCGCGTCATGGGCGGCCCGAAATTGATTCGCGCAGTCGGCGGGCCGAGGGGCGGTCCAGCGTGCGGTTCGGGCAGTTTGCGGTGCAGGTGATGCGCGATGCGGCGTGTGGTTCTGGTTGTCTGCGGCCTGCCGGGTGTTTCTGGTTGATGCCCGGTCCGCGCTGCCCGCAAGTTCGTTGCCCGGGGTCGCCCGCGGTCAGTCGGCCTGTGTCGCCTGTGGTTCAGGGCCGAGGGCTCGTTGGGTGAGTTCGGCGGCGACCGCTCGTTCTCGTAGCAGGGCGGCCTCGGCGCGTGCGGCGTCCAGTTCGGCCCGTACGTCCGCCAGGCGCATGCGCTCCAGCCGCAACTCCCCCAGCAGCTGGTCGCGTTCCTTGACCGCCGCCGCGGCCCGTACCTTCTCCCGGACGTGTTGTCTGCGCTCCTTGGCCAGCGCCGCGGCGGCGTCCTCCTCGGCCGACGCCAGCTTCCGGACCAGGTCACCCACCTCGGTCGCGGCCTGGGCGGCCTCCCGCTGCGCGACCGCCCGGTCCCGCTCGGCCTCTGCGGCCGCCCGTTCGGCACGTTCGGCCCGCTCCACCGCTCGCTCCCGCTCCTGCGCGGCCGCCTCCTCCCTGGCCGTGGCCGCGATCACCACCCGCTCGGCCAGCTCGCGCGCCCGCCCGGCCGCCGCCGCCTCCTCCCGGGCGCGATCTCTCTCCTCCCGCGCCCGGTCCGCCTCCAGCCCGGCCTGTACGGCCTGCGCCCGCGCCTCCTCGGCCCGCTCCTCGGCCGCCTCCGCCTGCTCGGCCAGCTCCTGGACGACCTGATCCCGGGTCTGCTCGGTCAGCTCCGCCTGGCGCGACGCCTCCTTCACCCGCCGTTCGGCCTGCTCGGCCCGCCGGACCGCCTTCTCGGCGGTCTGCAACGCCTGCCGTTCGGTGCTGGCCGCCTCGCGCAACGCGGCCAGGGCCTGCTCGCGGGCGCGTTCGGCGTCCTGCAGCGCCGTCTCACGCTCGATCTCGGCCTCCTCCAGCCGGGCTCGCATCTCGGCGGTCTGCCGGCGCGCGTGCTCGGTGGCCTCACGAGCCAGGCGTACCTGCTCGAAGGCCTGCTCCCGTTCGGTGCGGGCGATCGCCACGCGGGTGTGCGCCTCTGCCTGGACGGCGCTCAGCTTGGCCTCGACCCCGGCCGGGCTCAGCTCGTCGGACAGGGCCTTGGCCAGCGGCTCGATGGCCGCGAGAAGCCCGGTCTCCATCCGGTCGTACAACTGCTCGGCCCTGGCCAGCGCTCCTTCCAGCCCGGGGGTGGCCCGCCGCAGCTCGCGCTCCCGCTTGGCCGCCGCCTGGCACCCCTTCTCCGGACAGTACGACTTCGGCCGCCCGCGCCCCGGCCGCTGCTCGATGGGAGCTCCACAATGCTTGCAAGGCGTCACCACGCCGACCTCCGCAGTCACGGCGACACCCTAACATTTTCTAATTTCTGGAAATTCAAATCCAGAAATTGACCATGCGCATGCGAGGTCGGGATGAAGTCGCCACCGCAGCGACGTCCGGGAGCGGTAGGACCTCGCCACCGCAGGTCAGCGCCCTGCCCGCGTGAACGGCCGGACGTCCGCCACTGAGCGCAGACCCGGCCGCGCCGCCTCCGGCCCACCGGACGGACATGCAACGTCTCCGGCGTGTCGCCCTCTTCGCGTCTCCGCCGCTCGCCACAATGCCGTGTCGCACCGACAGTTCGTTCGTGTCCGCCGCCGTGTCAGCGTGTCCGCCACCGTGCCGGACGTGACCACCAGCTCCACGTTCCCGCGTGCACACTCACAGGACGATGACCAGCTCGTACGATTCGCGCCGCCCTCGTCGGGCTCGGCGCCACGTCGCGCCACGCGGTGCGCAGGGCTGGCCGACGGGGCAGCGCGAACACCGCCATGAGCCCGCACGCGGTGACCGTGCGTTGCTGTGCCGGGACGCGCCCGCTGTGGCCGCGCGTGCGTCCGGCGCGGCCGCCCGCCTGCGGCCGCCGCCGGTGGCTGTTCGTCCCTGTCGTGCCGGTGGAGCCTGCCGTCGAATTACCCGCCGTCAAGGAGCGGCACGGCGCCGAACGTCGTCAATGCCGGATTCCGCTCCGACGCACAGGGATTGGCGGGAAGACGGAGCATCTGCCGCCGCTCGCGAGCCGCCCGGGGTCCGGCCATCCGGCACATCGCGCACCAGGTGAGGGACTTAAACTGCACATCGTGTTTCCTCCAGTGAAGATCATCTCCAATGGGTTGGTGATTCGTGAGTTCGGGCCGCAGGATGCGGTGCCTGTGGCGGCATTCGTGGCCTCCGGGGATCGAACGGCCCTGCCGCCCGGCTGTCCACAGACGGTCGCCGACGTGCACGGGTGGCTGACCGACACCGTGCACCGGCGACGGCTGGACAGCGAGGGCGTACACCTGGCGATCGTGGAGCAGGCCACCGGCGAGATCGTCGGCAGTATCGGGTTGCGCGACACAGACTGGGAGACCGGCCGTACCGAGATCGGTTACGGAATTCACACTGGTCAGCGCGGCCGCGGCTACGCGACCGAGGCCGCGCGCGCGGTTGGACGGTGGGCGCTCGTCAACGGTGGGATACGGCGTGTTCAGCTGCGCTCCCGGATCGACAACGTTGCTTCCCTACGGGTTGCCGAGAAGGCCGGATACCAGCGGGAGGGCACCGTGCGGGTCGCGGAACGGGACGGGTGCGAAGCTCATGACCTGGCCGTCTTCTCGATGATCGCCACATGAGCAGCCGCAGAAACTGAAGAAACCGCCGCTCGTGATCCGGGCGGAGCTTCATCGACCAGCGGTCCGCCCTCGCCGTGCCGGTCACCGTGGCGGACCGGCGACGACCTCCAGCCCAGGTGGCGGGTCAGGTCGAGCTCGAAGCGCCCTCGATTACGCAGAGCCACCGCACCGCCGGTCGCTCCGACCCGAGCGGCCGGCCTTGGAGGCCGGCCACAGTCGAAGGTCGAGCCAATCTCGCCCCTACCCCGCACCCGTGTAGATCGCGCGTACAGGGCCAAAAGTCGTCGGTGAAATCATCCACCGCTCAACGTGGCCGAGCTACTGATATCCCGGCTCAACTGGGCCCCGGACGGCAGAGCCCATGCTGCGCCGGCCGAGCCGCCCACGCCTCACCTGGCCGGAGTTCTGGTCACGGTCGCCTGCACGTCACCTGGCCCGATGCGGGGCGAGGTCGCGGCCAAGGAAGGCCAGCAGCCGCCGGTGGGCGGGTGCGCCTGCGGGCTGATGAAGTTCGAGGCCGAACATTCCGGGGCGGCGGAAGGCGTCGAAGTCCATGCCGCGCATGGTGGCGAGCAAGTCGTCGCAGGCCTGCTCGTCCACCAGCGTTTCCTGGTCGGTGGCGATCGCCAGGTCGACGCCGTGCACCAGGACCTCGGTCAGATGGATGAGTGCGGCCATCGGTCCGGGCACTTCGCCGAATCCCAGCCGCACGGTCGTCTTCAGGGCACCCTCGCGGTGCCAGGCCGCGAGGTCGAGCCGGGCGGCTCCGAGAAAAGCGCCCTGCGGGTCGGTGCCCAGCCAGTCATCCTCGTGCTCGCCGCCGGGGTCGGTGCCGGTGAGCTCGGCGGCGAAGATGCGCATGCCGCCGACCAGGTGGTTGAGCTCGGTACGCACGTCCCATCCCGGGCAGGGTGTGGGGGCGGTGAGCTGCTCGTCGGTGATGCCCTCGACGATGGTCGCGGTCATGTGGACGGCCTGGTCGATCCGGCCGATGGTGTCGGTCATCTGGTTGCTCATTTCGGTACTCATCGTGCTTGGGGATTGATCAGGTCCGGCCCGGGTTCACCGCTGGGGTTCACGGGTTGCCCCGGCTTCGAATCGGGCGGGCGAGTGCGGAGGCGGACGGCGAGGGGTCCGCCGTAGCGGCGAACAGGTCTGCGCCATCGGGTTGGTGATCGATGCGCCGATCACCGCGGTCGGGAGCGGCTGGAAGGCGACCAGGAGCAGGACCGGCGCGTGCCGGAACGCGAACCCCTTCGCCGGCCGGCGGACGATGTCCTTCAGCTGGTGGTGGCGGCGCCACACCCACCGTGGCAGGAGGAACGCCAGCGCGAACGCCGACAGGAGCCCCGCTGGTCGACCAGGAAGTCCCACAGCTCGGGCCCGGACTCCCCGTCGCTCCTCGTCCGGGCGCTCCAGTTCCACCGCCCGCGGCGTCGTCGCAATCGCGAAGATCGCACCGGTGAAGAAGGCCAACCTCTCGGGAGTGAGCCCATGCTCCGGCCGCGCATCTGCGCTCGCTGGTGCACTTGCCGGCACCAGGCGTCCTCGTCGCCGTCCGGGATGGCCCGTGCGGTTCCGATCATCTCGCCCAGGTCGGGCCAGCCGTGGGGGGCGAAGCACGCCGCACGAAGGGACTCGATGAGGAACTTCACGGCGGACTCCCCTCATGGAACGAGACGGAACGGGACCGTCTCGACATGTCGCACCCTAGCCCCGGCCCGACCCGAGACGCAACCGTTCCGTCTCGGGTATGCTCGGCGGCATGAGTCGATCGCCAGCAGCTCGCCCGCCCGGCGGGCCCGTGCTTCAGGGCGCCGTCACCGACGCGATCCGCACCGCCTTCTTGGAAGAGCTCGCCGAAGTCGGCTACGGAAGGTTGTCGCTGGAGGCCGTGGCCCGGCGGGCCGGCTCGGGCAAGGCCGCCATCTACCGGCGCTGGCCGTCCAAGGAAGCCGTGACCATCGACCTGATCGCCCAAGTCTCCATCGCCGCAACCGACACCCCCGACACCGGAACCCTGCGCGGCGACGTCCTGGCCTTCCTGACCGCGGTCGACGCGGCGCTCCGGCATCCACTGGTGTCGCGAATTCTGCCCGACCTGTTCGCTGCGGGCGTCC
>NZ_JBSFGJ010000341.1:0-10085 GCF_053596515.1 Nonomuraea sp. NPDC001684 | reverse complement strand
GGCGGCGCCGAGCGCGGGCGAGTCGGCCCCGTCGGCGGCGAGCGTGACGACGGACGGGCCGCGCGCGTGCCGCCGGATCCAGTCGAGCCCGGCCAGCACGTCGGCCAGCGAGCCCGACCCCGCGCAGCCGAGCACCCGCACCGAGGCGATCCTGGCCTCCGGCGCCCGCGAGGCGACGGCCCTGGCCACGCGCGTGCCGTGCCCGCCGCAGTCGCGCCCGGTGCCGCCGGTGGCGTCGAAGGCGCGCCAGGCCCGGTCGCCGAACTCGGCCCGGGTGACGTCGACGCCGGTGTCCACGACGAACACGGTCGTGCCCGCGCCCGAGTCGGCGCCCGAGTCGGTGTCCGTGTCGGCGTCCATGTCGGGGGCGGGGGCGGGCGCGTCGCCGGGCATGGCGTGGATCTCGCGGTCGGGCTCGACGGCCAGGACCCGGCGATCGGATCTGAGCTCGGCCAGCTCGCCGACGGTGAGGAAGGTGGCGAAACCCGGCAGAGCCTCGGTGTAGTAACGCCGTACCCGCCATCTCACCTCCGCGACGAGGTCCCGGGCGTCCGCGCGGCTGCGGGCCGTGACGATGTAGGGCCGGGTGGGCTCGGAGGCCGAGGGGCGCAGGGCGAGTCCGGAGGCGGGCGTCATGGCGAGAGGGACAGCGGTCGTCGCGGCCGTCGCCACGGCCGCGGCGAGGTAGACGGAGGGTAGGCCGAATCGTCGGGGCACGAGTTACGAGGATGCCTGTCGCGCAGGTCACAGGAACAACGGGACACGCGCTCGCGTCTATTCACGAGGAAGCTCTTTACCGTACGCATGACCAGAGGGGACTGATCCGGGGGATGACCGGCGAGCAGCGGAAGTTCGAGCTGAGCGTGCCACAGATCCTCGGGAGCGCCCTCGCCGCCGTCACCGCCGCGGTGGCCGCCTCCTACCTCGGGGTGGCGGGCACCGTGATCGGCGCCGCCGTGGTCAGCATCGCGAGCACGGTGGCCAGTGCCGTCTATACGCACTATCTCAAGCGCACCGGCGACCGGGTCAAGCAGCACACGCTGTCCGCGTGGCGCGAGGAGCAGGAGGAGGGGCAGGGCCTGCTCGCCGCCGCCGCGAACGCCACCCCGGCCGCGGGCGAGGAGACCGCCGCGCACGCCACCAGGGCCGCAGGGGAGCAGACCGCCGCGCACGCCGTCCGGGGAGGCGGCGGCCAGGGGCATGACACGCTGGTCATGCCGGTCGTCGAGCCCGCCGGGCGCGGCGGGCTGCCGTGGCTGAAGATAGCGGTCGCGGCCGCGCTGGTGTTCGCGGTCAGCATGGGCGGCATCCTCGCCTTCCAGGCCCTCGACCACCGGACGCTGCACGAGCGGGTCACCGGCGGGCAGACAACGGTGAAGGAGCAGCAGCGCGCCCCCGTCAAGGATCAGGGGCACGACCGCCAGGACCGCGACGACCGGCCGATCGGTCCGACGCAGTCGCCGACCCCGACCCCCACCCCGACGCCCACGGACACGCCGCGCACTCCGCCGCCCTCCGGGACCGGCGAGCCGAGTCCGAGCGGCACGCCGACGCCCACGCCCACGGACACGGTCGAGCCCGTCCCCGAGACGCCCGGGCCCGGCGAGGAGGAGCAGGAGCGTCCCGACCCGGGCGAGCAGCAGTCCAGCGCGCCCCCGGCCACGACGCAGCCGGACGAGCCGCCGGCGCAGCAGGAGGGGCGCTAGCCGAGCACCACGTCGAGATAGTCGTTGGTGAACACCCGGCGCGGGTCCAGCCGGTCGCGCAGCGCGACGAAGTCGTCGAAGCGGGGGTAGACCTTGCGCAGGTACGCGGCGTCCCGGGTGTGCATCTTGCCCCAGTGCGGCCGGCCGTCCAGCCGGTTCATGATCTCCTCCACGCCCTCGAAGTAGGCGGGGTTGGGCGTGGGCCGGTAGATGTGGCAGGCGACGTAGGCCGAGTCGCGGCCGTACGCGGTGGACAGCCAGGCGTCGCTGGGCGGCGTGACGCGCACCTCGACGGGGAAGGTGATCTTCCAGTCCATCCTGTCGATCAGGTCGCGGGTCTCGCGCAGCGCCTGGGCCAGGTGCTCGCGCGGTACGGCGTACTCCATCTCCAGGAACCGCACGTCCCGGCGGGCGGTGAACACCTTGTACGAGGTGTCCACCGCCTCCGAGTCGCCGAGGGCCGCCGCGCTGATCGCGTTGATCCGCGGGATCAGCGCCGGACGCCGCCCGCCGACGGCGCAGGCGGCGCCGAAGACGGTGTTCTCCAGGAACACGTTGTCCAGCCAGTGCTTGAACGGGCTCGGCGGCCTGGCCGGGCCCGCGTCCCTGTTGTTGGTCTTGACCAGGCAGGCGTCGGTGTGCGGCAGCCAGAAGAAGTCGAGGTGCTCGTTGGCCGAGGTCAGCGAGTCGAGCGAGGCGAGGATGTCGGTGAGCGTCATCCTGCGCCGGCGGTTGCGCAGCAGGAACGCGGGCTCCACCCGGAACGTCACGGCCGTCAGCACGCCCAGCGCCCCGAGACCGACCCGGGCCGCGTCAAACAGGTCCTCGCCGGGCACGGCCGTGGCGACCGAGCCGTCGGCGAGCACCAGCTCCAGCTCGGTGACCTGGTCGGCCAGGCCGCCGCTGTCGCGCCCGGTGCCGTGGGTGCCGGTCTGGATCGCGCCGGCGACGGTCTGCTCGGTGATGTCGCCCATGTTGGCCAGGGCCAGCCCGCGCTGGTCGAGCAGCTCGTTCAGCACCTTGAGCGGCGTGCCGGCCAGCACCGTGACGCGGTCCTCGCCGGCGGACCTGATGCCGCTCAGCTCCTCGGGGCGCAGCATGATCCCGTCGGTGAGGGCCACCCCGGTGAAGGAGTGGCCCGTGCCGACCATGCGCAGGCGGCGCCCGGCGGCCGAGGCGTCCCGCACGGCCTGGACGACGTCCGCCACGCTCGCGGGGGTGCGCACCTCGGCAGGGGCGCCCGTCTGATTCCCGGCCCAGTTAGTGAAGACCATGAGGCGCCCCTCCGAGCGTCGTTCCGATTAAACGTGAACGATACTCACTTCTCCCAGCCTTCGGGAACCGGGAAAATCTGACCGGGCTGCAGGTTCTGCTGCTTGATCACGTCGGAGACCGTGACCAGCTGGTACCCCTTGGCCTGCAGCGACTTGACGATCGAGGGCATGGCGTCCACGGTCTGCTTGACCCAGTCGTGCATGAGGATGATGCCGTCGCGCTCGGCCACCTCAAGGGTCTTCTTCTTGATGGCCTCGACGTTCTTGGTGTCCCAGTCGTGCGAGCCGGCCGTCCACAGGATCATGGGCATGCCGAACTCGGTCGCGACGTCCGACACCTGGATGTCGGCCAGCCCGTACGGCGGGCGCAGCAGCTTGGGCTCGACGCCCGCCGCCTTCTTGACCGCGTCCTGGGTCTTCTTGATCTCGCTCCTGATGACCCCGGCGTCGATCTTGGTGAAGTCGGGGTGCTTGTAGCTGTGGTTGCCCACCTCGTGGCCCTCGGTGACCATGCGCTTGACGAAGGCCGGGCGGCTGTTCACGTACTGGCCCTCCAGGAAGAACGTCGCCTTGGCGCCGTACTTCTTGAGGGTGTCCAGCAGGGTGCCCGCGTACTGGCCGGGCCCGTCGTCGAAGGTCAGCGCGATGCACTTGACCTGCTCGCAATCGACCTCGGCCTTCTTCGGCGTCTGGGCGAACGCGGGCGCGGGAGCCAGGGTGACGCAAACTGCCGCGATAGCTAGAAGTGAAGTGATTTGTCGGGACATAGCAAAGCTTCCGGTGTGATGGGTGTTGCGAGGGATAACTCCCGACCGTAGCGGATCAGCTCTTCAGGGGTGAAGGCGTGTCCGGAAGTCTCAGCAAACCCGAACCTCCGACGCCCACGACCGCCGCCAGGAGCGCCGCGCACACCGCGAAGCCGAACGCGCTGGACGCGCCGAAGGCGTCGGTGAGCTGCCCGCCCGCCCACGCGCCGATCGCCACGCCGAACCCGATCGAGGTGGAGATCCAGGCCATGCCCTCGGTGAGCAGGGACGGCGGGACCAGCCGCTCGGTGAGCGAGAACCCGGTGATGAGCGTCGGCGAGATGGCCAGACCGGCCACGAACGCCACGGCGGCCATGATCCACGGGTCGTCCACGAGCAGGATCGGCAGCAGGCCCACCACGAACACGCCCAGCGCGCGGATGAACCGGGCGCGCAGCGAGATCCGCCACTCCCGCGAGCCGAACCACAGCCCCGACACCATCGACCCGCCCGCGAACGCCGCCAGCAGGAATCCCGAGGCGCCCTTCACGCCGTGCTCCTCGGCGAAGGCGACCATGATCAGGTCCACCGAGCCGAACACCGCGCCGAGCCCGAGGTAGACGCACGCCAGCAGGGCGATGCCGGGGATCAGGATGGGCGTGCCGCCGGCCGTCCTGACCGGTTGCACGGGTGGCTGCGTACGCCGCTGCGCCGCCAGGGCCAGGCAGCCGCCGAGCATGCACACCAGCGCCACCAGCAGCCCCGCGTACGGGTTGATCGCGGTGGCCAGCACGGTGACGAGCGCGGGCCCGGTGACGAAGACGACCTCGTCGGCCACGGACTCGAAGGCGAAGGCGGTGTGCAGCGTCCCGGTGCCGCCGTGGATCGTGGACCAGCGGGCCCGCACCATCGACCCGATGGACAGGGAGGACGCGCCGATCAGCAGGCCGGAGACGTACAGGGTCCACTCGGGCAGGCCGAGCGCGGCGCTGAGCATCAGCGCGGCCATCGCCAGCGCGTTGACCACCGAGAAGGGGGCGATCACCCGGTTCTGGCCGAACCTGTCCACCAGCCGCCCCGACAGCGGCGCCGCGATCGCGAAGGCCACGTTGGTGGTGGCGCCGACCGCGCCGGCGGTGGCGAAGGACCCGGTGGCGGTGGAGATCAGCAGCACGACGCCGATGCCGAGCATGGACATCGGCATCCGGCCGACGAACCCGGCCAGCACGAATCCTTTGACTCCGGGCCCGTTGAACAATCCCCGGTAAGGCCCGACCACGCTGTTTCCCCCTTACTTGGCGCCCCCACGATGGCGCACCGTCTGTCCGGATGGCAAGTGATATTTCCGGTGAGTGGGTTAACGTGTGGCTGATGTCCGGTCTTCCCTCTCTCCGCGCGGTCCTGCTCATGGTGCTCGGCGTGCTCGTGGTCACCGCCGTGGCCGGGGGAGTCGTCGTGCTCATGGGCGATGACCTGGTCAGAACGGCCCAGGAGCCGGTGCGCAGGCCGATCACCCGCGCGGTTCCGGAGGCCGCTCCCCGCCTCGACCAGCTCGTACCCACGACGGCGCCGGTCAAGGATTTCGGCCAGGGCGGCCCGGGCGTCACCGTGACGCCGCCGCGCGTGCTGGCGATCGCGCCCGCCACGGTCTCCCGGCGGACGAGGCTCGCTCTGGGCGCGCTCAAGCACGTGCAGAAGGCCGCCGTCGTGGACGCCGGCGCGGTCAAGGTCGCCGGCACGTCGCTCAACCTGCTGGCCGTCGACCCGGCCGACTTCCGCTCCTGGACGCCCCAGCCCGTCGCCGACCAGCCCGCCGTCTGGAGCGCGCTGGCCAGGGGCGAGCTGGTCGCCGAGGCCGGCACGACGCGCAGGTACGGCATGATCCTCGGCGCGATGTACCAGGTGGACGGCGGCCCGAGACTCCGGGTCGCGGCCTCGGCCACGCTCGGGCTCTCCGGCGTGGACGGCCTGGTCAGCCTGGAGGTGGGCAGGTCGCTCGGCTTCGCCAAGGGCGTCGCGGTGCTGCTGCACGGCAAGCCGGGCACGATCGCCGAGGCCGGCGTGCGGCGGCTGCTCGGCAAGGGCGCGCAGGTCGTCGTGCTCGACGCGGCCAGCCGCACCCAGCGGCAACAGCAGCAGCAACCGCAGCGGCAACAGCAGCAGCCGGTCACCGTCGGCCGCCCGAACAGCTACCTCGACCTCTACAAGGCCGCCGCCACCCGCTGCCCCGGCCTGTCCTGGACGGTGCTGGCGGCCATCGGCCAGGTCGAGAGCAGCCACGGCCGCAACAACGGCCCCTCCAGCGCGGGCGCCCTGGGGCCGATGCAGTTCATGCCCGCCACCTGGAAGCACTACGGCGTGGACGGCGACGGCGACGGCAAGGCCGACATCTGGAGCCCCTACGACGCGGTGCCCGGCGCCGCCAACTACCTGTGCGCCAACGGCGCGGGCAAGGGCGGCGCGAAGCTGCGCAAGTCGATCTGGTTCTACAACCACTCGTGGGACTACGTGGACAAGGTCATGGGCATCGCCGAGGCGTACGCCCGCACCTACGCCTGAGGCCGCCCGCCGGGCCGGGCCGGGCGCGGGCAGCAGGTGAGCGGGCACGCGACGGGCTCCGGCTCGTCCATCAGCTCCCTGACCATGCGCACGAACGCCGGATGGGTGCCGGCCGTCGCCGCGCGCTCCATCGGCAGGCCCAGCTCGGCGGCCACCTGCCGGGCCTCGGTGTCGAGGTCGTAGACGACCTCCATGTGGTCGGAGACGAACCCGATCGGCACCAGCACGACCGAGCCGGCGTCCGTCTTGCGCAGGAAGTCGCACACGTCGGGCTCCAGCCACGGCACCTGCGGGGGGCCGCTGCGCGACTGCCACACCAGGTGCCACGGCTCGTCGCGGCCCAGCGCCTGGTTGACCAGCTCGGCGCTGCGGCGGAGCTGGGACTCGTACAGGCCGCCCGAGGGGCCGGCGGTCTCGGCCATCGACACCGGGATGCTGTGGGCGGTGAACACCAGCCGGGCGTCCTGGCGGCCCAGCCGCTCCAGCGCCTGGCGCGTGTGGTCGGCCATCGCCGCGACGAACCCCGGATGGTCGCCGAAGTGCCGCATCTTGATCAGCTCGGGGCCGCCCTCGACGGAGATCCTGGCGATGTCCTCGTAGTACTGGCGGCAGCTCGAATATCCGGCGAACGCCGAGGTGGCGAAGACGGCGGCCCGGCGCACGCCGTCGGCCGCCATCCGCCGCACGGTGTCCTCGCCGAAGGGGTGCCAGTTGCGGTTGCCCCAGTAGACCGGCACGCCGGCGACCGGGCCCAGCGCCTCGACCAGCTCGCGGTTCTGCCGGTTGATCGGGCTGACGCCGCCGAAGCCCTGGTAGTGCTCGGCCACCGCGAGCAGCCGCTCGCGCGGCACGCCGCGCCCCCGCACGACGTTCTCCAGGAACGGCAGCACGTCGTCGGGACCCTCGGGGCCGCCGAACGACAGGACGAGCAGAGCGTCGTAATCAGCCACGTGTCAAGCCTAGTCAGGAGAGCGGGCGGTCCGGCCCGAGGGAGGGTGCGGAGGCGCGGAGCGCGGTGTCGCCCGCGGAGCGCCGGTGACCAGGTAGGTTCGATCGAGTGAGCGCATTCGATGACATTCGTGACTATGTGGCCATTCCCCGGGTCCTCTCCCTGAAGCTCTCGCCTGACGGCTCCCGTCTGATCTCGGCCGTGCAGGCCCTCAATCCGGACGGAAAGTCGTACGGCACCGCGCTCTGGGCGATCCCCCTCGACGGCGAGCCGTACCGTCTGACCCGTTCCGCCAAGGGCGAGACGGCCGCCGTCTTCACCGACGCTGGGGACGTGCTGTTCACCTCCGCGCGCCCCGACACCACCGTCAAGGACGCGACCGACGAGGTGCCCGCGCTGTGGCTGCTGCCGCGCGCCGGCGGCGAGGCCCGCCAGATCGCCACCCGCCCCGGCGGCATCGGCGCCGCGCGCACGGCGGGCGACGTGGTGGTGTTCGCCTCCGACGTGCTCGACGGCGACGAGTCGACCGAGGAGGAGCGGCGCAAGGCCCGCAAGGACGCCGGGACCAGCGCGATCCTGCACGAGGGCTACCCGGTCCGCTACTGGGACCACGACCTCGGCCCGGCCCGCACCCGGCTGTTCACCGGCCGGCTCGGCGCCGACCGCCTGGAGGACGTGCGCGAGCTGACCCCCGACGCGGGCGAGGCGCTGCGCGAGGCCGCCTTCGAGCTCACCCCCGACGGCTCCACCGTGATCGTCACCTGGCGCAGGTACCTGTCCGGCGGCGACAGCCGTACGGACCTGGTCGCCATCGACGTGGCCACCGGCGAGCGGCGCACCCTGCTCACCGACGAGGCGCACGACTTCGGCGGCCCGATCGCCGTCTCGCCCGACGGCACGCGGGTGGCCTGCGCGCGCGAGCGCATCACGAGCACGGACGTCTCCGTCCGCGTGGAGCTGTGGATCGCCGACCTGGCCACCGGCGAGGGCCGGGCCTACGCCCCCGACCTGTTCCCGATGGACCTCGCCTGGGCCCCCGACTCCTCGGCCCTCTACCTCGTCGCCGACCACCAGGGCCGCCGCCCGGTCTTCCGCGTCCCGCTGGACGGCGAGCACACCAGGCTCACCGGCGACGACGCCGCCTACCTCGGGGTCAACGCGAGCGCCGACGGCGCGTACGTCTACGCCCTGCGCAGCAACATCGCCCTCGCCCCCGCCCCCGCCAGGATCGACGCGGCCACCGGCGAGATCGCCGACCTGCCCTCGCCGGCCCCGCGCCCCGAGGTGCCGGGCACGCTGACCGAGATCTCGGCCACCGCCGACGACGGCGCGACCGTGCGCGGCTGGCTCGTGCTGCCCGAGGGCGCCTCGGCCGACAACCCGGCGCCGTTCCTGCTGTGGATCCACGGCGGACCGGTCGCGTCCTGGAACGACTGGCAGTGGCGCTGGCAGTCGTGGATCATGGCGCAGCGCGGGTACGCCGTCCTCATGCCCGACCCCTGCCTGTCCACCGGCTACGGCCAGGAGATGATCGACCGTGGCTGGGGCGCCTGGGGCCCGCGCACCCAGGCCGACCTCGACGCCATCGTGGACGTCGCCCTGGCCAGGGACGACATCGACGACGAGCGCGTGGCGGCGATGGGCGGCTCGTTCGGCGGCTACATGGCCAACTGGCTGGCCGGGCACACCGACCGCTACCAGGCCATCGTCACCCACGCCGCGCTGTGGAACCTCGACCAGTTCGCCGGCACCACCGACTCCTCGCTGTACTGGCAGCGCGAGTTCGGCGAGCCCGGCTCGGAGCGCTACGACCAGCTCTCCCCGCACCTGGGGCTCGGCAAGATCACCACCCCGATGCTCGTCATCCACGGCGACAAGGACTACCGGGTGCCGATCGGCGAGTCCCTGCGCCTGTGGTGGGACCTGCAGCGCACCGACGTCGAGTCGAAGTTCCTGTACTTCCCCGACGAGAACCACTGGATCCTCAAGCCGGGCAACATCGTCGCCTGGTACGAGACCGTGCTCGCCTTCCTCGCCCAGCACGTGCTCGGCGAGGAGTGGAAGCGCCCGGACTCGGTGGCCTGATGACCGACTTCCTGCGGCTGGCCGAGGACGTCGCCCGCGAGGCCGGGGACATGCTCCTGGCCAAGCGGCCCACGATGTCGGAGGACGTCGAGACCAAGTCCAGCCCCACGGACGTCGTCACCATCCTGGACAAGGCGTCGGAGGAGCTGATCCGCGAGCGCGTCCTGGCGGTCCGTCCGGACGACCGGTTCCTGGGCGAGGAGGGCGGCGAGGCGCCGGGCGCGTCCGACGTGCGGTGGATCGTCGATCCCGTCGACGGCACCGTCAACTTCCTGTACGGCCTGCCCGACTGGGCGGTGTCCATCGCCGTCGAGGTGGCCGGGCGGGTCGTGGCGGGGGTCGTCAACGTGCCGGCGCGGGGCGAGGTGTTCACCGCCGCGCTCGGCGAGGGAGCCTGGCTGGGCGGCGCGCGGCTGCGCTGCAACAGCGGGGTGCCGCTGGCCCGGGCGCTGGTCGCGACCGGGTTCGGCTACTCCGCGCCGCGCCGCGAGGTGCAGGGACGGGTCGTGGCGGCGGTGCTGCCGCGGGTGCGCGACATCCGGCGCGGCGGCTCGTGCGCCATCGACCTGTGCTCGGTGGCGGCGGGCCGGGTGGACGCGTACTACGAGCGCGGCACGAACGCGTGGGACCACGCCGCGGCCGGGCTGGTGGCGACCGAGGCGGGAGCCCGGCTCGGCGGTCTGCACGGCCGGCCGGTCGGCCCGGAGTTCGCGCTGTGCGCGGCTCCCGGCCTGTTCGAGGAGCTGCACGACCTGCTCGTGCCGCT
>NZ_JBSFGJ010000340.1:0-10099 GCF_053596515.1 Nonomuraea sp. NPDC001684 | reverse complement strand
GCCTGCTGGCCTCCGCGGTGCTCCTGACCGGGTGCGGCCTGGACGCCATCGGCAAACCGAAGAACGAGGAGACCAGTACGTACCAGGTCAAGGAGAAGGTGCAGCGGCTTCACCTCAGAAGCGGCAGCGGGAACGTGACCGTCACCGAGTCGGATGCCGCCTATGTCAGCGTGACCGAGAGGCTCTACTGGAGCAACGACAAGCCGCGGGCCGCACACAAGGTGGAGGGCGGCACGCTGTCCGTCTCCTACGACTGCGAGAAGTCGTGGGGAACCTGCGGGGTCGAGTACCAGGTGGAGGTCCCCAAGGGGGTGCCGGTCGACCTGGACGCCGGCTCGGGTGATCTGACGCTGAGGTCGCTCACCGGCCCTCTGGACCTGGAGGCCGGCTCCGGCGACATCAAGGGTGACGGCCTGGGCGGCAAGAAGCTCCTGGTCAAGGAGGGATCCGGCAACGTCACCCTGAGGTACGCGGTCGCGCCGGAGAGCGTCGAGCTGTCGGCCGGGTCGGGCGACGTCGTGCTCACCGTCCCCGACGAGACCTTCGACGTGAAGGCCGGCACGGCCTCCGGGGACGCCAGCGTCTCGGTCAAGAAGGACGGCTCCTCCCCGCGCAAGATGTCACTGACCACGGGCTCCGGAGACATCACTGTCTCCACCGGGTAACCAGTTCCCCCGCGCACGCCACTGCCGGGTAACCGGCACCCTCGTGCGCGTCGCTGTCCCCGCCGGGTATCCGGCTCCTCCGCGAACGCCACTGTCTCGCGCCGGGTATCCGGCACCCCCGCGAACGTCCCGGCCGCGGCCGCGCGGACGGTTGCCAGGTTGCGGCCCGCAGGATGAGACGCGCCCGGCGCCGTCCGCCGCCGGCCGCTGCCGAGGGGGCGGGTGCCGGGCGCAGTGAGTCAGCCGGTGTAGTCGGTGGCGTGGGCGGTGCCGACCGGCCACAGGTATTTGGCGTTGTCGGCCGGCGTGTAGCCGCGGTTGCCGTCGCCGGTGCGCGCCTGGATGCGGTTGTCGCGCCACGTGGAACCGCGAGCCGTGCCGCCCCAGATGCCGCCGTACAGGAAGCCGTGCAGCTGGTCGAGCTCGGCCGAGAAGACGTTCCCCGACACGGTGATGTTCTTGGCGTTGTCGGCCGTGCCGATGCTGAGGGCGTAACCCCATCCGGAGATGTAGTTGTTCGTGACGGAGACGTCCTGGTAGACGCCCTTGCCCTGCAGCGCCAGGCCGTTGGTGTTGCCCAGGGACGCCAGGGTGTTGTGGTTGACGATCATGTGGCCGCCGTCGCCCTCGCTCTGCGGGCCGATGCCGTCATGGTGATAGACGTCGCGTGCGGTGTCGGCCATGTCGTGGATGTAGTTGTTCGTCCATGTCGAAGGTCGGCCGGGGAATCCGGTCACCATGATCAGTCCGGCGTTGCCCCAGATGTCGTTGTGGTCCATGACCGCGACGGCTTCCTTCATCGTCGTCATGAGCTGCCACGACTTGTCGAACGGCGTGCCCGGCTTGGCGTGCGCGGACGACACCTTGCCGTCGTTGCCGGGGGGCATGGTGTAGGAGCTGGGCTTGAACGTCGAGTAGAGGAACTTGATGTTGGTGTCGGAGTAGATCTGCACCAGGTTGTCGTTGGGGTTCGTGCCCTCGAACAGGCAGCCCACGAACGTGAGATTGTCACCGTAGATGTACACCTTCGAGGCGGTGAAGCGCTTGAAGGAGATGACGCTGTTGTCGGGATACTCGACGCGCAACGGCTTGTCGGGGCTCATGCCGGACGCGTAGTCGGCGAGCTTGCCGGGATAGGCGCCCAGCCCGAGGCCGCCGGCGTTCGCGGGGGTGCGCGAGTAGCCGGTGTTGGAGAAGTCCGGCCAGTACCCCGAGCCGTCGTTGGGCCGCGCCGCGATGGCCGAGCCGGTCGCGGGCGACGCCGACGCGGTCGGCGTCTTGATGGGCGTGGACGTCGGGCTCTTGGTCGGGGTCGGCGTCGCGGTCTTGGTCGGGGTCGGCGTCGCGGTCTTCGTGGGGGGCGGTGTCGCGGTCTTCGTGGGGGGCGGTGTCGCGGTCTTCGTGGGGGTGGACGACGGGGCGGGAGTCTTCGTCGGTTTCGCGGTGGGGGTGGCGGTGGGCCTGTGGGTGGGCCTGCGCTTGCGGGTCGGCCTGGCCGACGCGGTCGGCGTGGCGAAGCTGGTGTTCCCGCTGGTCACGGCCATCAAGCTGGCGTCCTGAACGGCGGCGGCCCGGACGTTCCGCGCGTCCGCGCCGGCCACCATGACCGAGGCGACGAGCGCCACGGCCGCCGAAACGCCGCCCCATCTGATCAGGCGGTTGACCAGGAAGCGGCGCGGCCGGAATAAATGCTGAGGTGACATATGAGGGGGTCCCCGTGGTATTCGGCGATGAATAGAGTCTCTCCGGCCGGCCGAGCCTGTGGCACGCGCAGGACGAAGCCTCTTCCCGGCCCTCGCCTCACCGTTTCCCTTATCGGCTCGTCCGCCGGACGCCGAACACCATAAGCCATGATGATCACTTGACACAAGGAACGGAAATCGACCGGCGAGAGTTCGCCTCGACTCGACGCGAGGATGGATGCCGGTGGTCGCGCGACCGCGAAACTCTGCCCGACAGACAGATTGCCGAACCGAATTACCGCAGGTGAGAGGCGCCCTTCGGGGCACCTTCATCATCGGGCTGACAGCGAGCAACGCGATGCGATAAAGTCTCCGAAATTCCGTCCTGAACGGTTCGTCGTCACCGGTGAATCACGGGCAGCAGAACAGGTGTTCATGGATCGGTAACCTCTCTTTCCAACTGCGAGAACGGCCGAACCGGGTCGCGATTAATCCACTGACCTGACGAATGTCATTGACAGCGGCCGACGATTACCTCGGCGGGTTGCCGTGAACTGTCCGCCGTCGACACGTCCGGCCACGCTGAAGGCCCACGCTTCCTCCACCGGGGGCCTGGGTGCGCACGTGGCCCATGTGATGGCCACCGAACCGCAGACTCTGCCGTCGCGAGATCGTGATGAACGGCCGCAGAAACACTGCGCTTGGCGCCGCCCTCAGCGGGATCCGGGAACCACAGGCATGGGGTTTCTGGTGGCTGGCCAACAACGCTCATGAGTTGTTCCATGCGGCCGACGGCATTCTCGTCACCTCGGTGGGCCAGCTCTCATCGCCCCATGGCCCGGAGTGTTCCGGCCAGGACCCTGCGGCCCTCGACGCAGATCTCGGAGCCTTGCGGGAGCTGTGCGCACGGATGAAGGCCGATGACGAGGCGGGCGTGACACGGCCTGCCGAGAATTACCGCGACTGGGAGACCGCACTGGCGACCGTCGAGGCGATGACAGGTGTCCGCCTGGACCTCGACCAGTTCGCACGCAAGCATCAGGCAGTCCATGCGCCCTACTTGCGCTGATCCGCCAGAGGGCGCCTGACAGTTCCGCTTGCCGGAGCCGGGGCTTGCGTCCTCGGGAGGACGAGCGTCCCGGGCGTTGACTTTGTCGCAAGGTATGACGCACGATGTTGCTACAAAGCTTGCGACAAAAGGAGGAGGCATGACGAACGCTTCCATGTCCGAGGCCGGACCGCCGTCGGCCGACGTCCGCTCTGCCGAGGCCTGGCTGCGGAGGCACGGCCTGGGCGACGGCCCGCCGACGCCATTACTGGCCACGCGCCTGGCGGTGCGGCGGCGGGTGCGGCTGCTGGGCAGCGTCCTTCTGGCCGTGCTGATCATCGCGGCCTCCCTGGCGCAGGTCGCCGCCCTGCCAGGAGCCTCCGGCGGGTCCGGATCGAATCGGCTGGTGCCGATGCTGGCATTGAGCGGGTCGATCGTCGCGCTGCTGCTGACCCAGGCCCTGCTGGACGCCTGGGTGCGGCGCGTCGACCGGCGTGCCGGGGCCGCACTGCCGCGACGGGTGACCCATCCGGTGCAGCTCGGCTGGGCCGCCCTGCTCGGACGGCCCTACGCCGTCATGGCGGGCGCCACCTTCGCCTGCGCCTTCGCGCTGGGGGTGAGCGCGCTGGCCGTCACCGAGGGCACCGCACGGCATGCCGCCGTCGTGCTGCTGGTCGCCGTGACCGGAGTCGCCCTCGGCGCCGTCCTGCAGCTGCGCGAGATGCTGGCCCGGCCCGTCGTGGCCGAGGACGAGGTCTCGCTGACGGCCGACGTCGTCATGCGGATCGAGGACGCGCGCGAGAGCTCCGCGCCGCCTGTGTTGTGGACGCTGCCGGTGGTGCTGTTGTCCGGGTTCGCGCCCGGGTGGTGGAGCGCCGCCTCGGTGGGTTTCCTGGTGCTGGGGGTGCTCGCCCTGGTCGCCGTCCATGTCAGGACGCCGTCGTACGCGGCCACGGCGCGGCGTGCGGTGGGCCTGCGATGATCGTCATCGATGCGGGCTCGCCGGTCCCGCCGTTCGAGCAGTTGCGGGCCCAGCTCGCCCGGCAGATCCAGGACCGTACGCTCGCCGTGGGCGCCCGGCTGCCGACCATCCGCCACCTGGCGGCCGACCTCGGGCTGGCCGTCAACACGGTCGGCCGAGCGTACCGGGAGCTGGAGGAGGCGGGGCTGATCGAGACGCGCGGGCGGGCGGGCTCGTTCGTGTCGGCCGCCGGCGAGGAAGGCCGGGAACGGGCCCGCCGGGCCGCCGCCGACTACGCCGCCGTGATCGCCAGCGTCGGCCTCGACGCGGCCGAAGCGCTCCGCATCGTGCAGGCGGCCCTGACGCCCGGCGCGGTAGCACCTGCCTCGCCATGACCACCCGTGATCCTGGACGGCGGCGAGCGCCGACACGTCCGGCCGCTCATCGAACCGGCCCCCATGACCGACACCTGGGGTCGATGATCTCGAAGCTGGCCGTCGGCCGCTCCGGCACGGCGACGGCGGCCGGGGTGTGGGCTGCCGACAACGCGATCTGCGCGGAGAACTGGGCCAGAAGGGCGCTGAGCAGCGTCATCGGCAAGAACGGGATGCCCGCCGCCAACGCCGACAGATCTGCCCGCGGGCCTGTCTCGAAGTCCCGGCGGACCAGATCTTGTGGCAGGATCGCGGGATGCTGCGACTCACCGACTTCATCATCGACTGCCCGGATGCGATGAAACTGGCGGCCTTCTACTCCGCGGTGACTGGTCGCCCGATCAGGAAGGGCAGCCACGAGAACTGGGCCGGTATCCGGTTCGGCGAGATCGAGCTGGCCTTCTACCCGGTGGAGGACTACCGCGCCCCGCAGTGGCCCGACGGCGAGCACCCCAAGCAGTTCCATCTCGACTTCGAAGTCGACGACATCGAGGCCGAACAGAGCCGCGTCCTGGCCCTCGGCGCGTCCCTGCAGCAGGACTTCATCGGCCCCAACGGCTACGGGTGGCGTGTCTACACCGACCCCGTCGGCCACCCCTTCTGTCTCTGCCGCAACAAGGGTGTCGTGTGGACCGACGAGGGCCCTGTCTGGCCCGAGCGCGCCTGATGGTGCTTCGTCCGGTCTGTTGGCGGCTGTTGCGGCGTGACGGTTCGAGCCTCTGACGGCAGGTGGGGCTGCGCCGGTCCAGGTCGCGAGCAGCAGTTGTGACTCGCGGATGACCTTGTAGAGGGCCAGACCGGCGCAACCGCTTCTGGGTCGAGCCGCAGCGTGGTGATGAAACAGATGTGCGGCGGCGACGAGAGTGGCATGGCGGCGCGAGCCGGTCCGTGATCGGCCTTCGAACTGACCGGCTCGCTCTCGTCGTCGGGCCACTGCCTGATCAGCCACCGCTCAGGCACGGTGCCGCCGTCGGCACGGGCGATGCGGTGCCCGCCGACGTGGCCGGGGCATCAGCGCCACGTACACCACCCCGAAGGCCGGCACGCCGCCCACCCCCGCCGCGCTCGCGCCCTTGGCCGCGAAGTTCACCGCGGCGCTCGCGACCGCGCTCGCGACCCCGCTCGGGGGCACCGCGCCCACGCCCACGCCCGCCACCTTGACCGTGGTGGTGGCCCCCGCCGCGATCGACGCGTTGCTCAGCGCCCGGGCCCGGAGCCCGTAGAACTGGCCCGGTCCCGGCTGAACCGACGCGGCGGCGGCCGGGGGCGCCCCCGTCACCACGAGGATCCCGGACAAGACCAGGATGAGCGCTGCCAACCATCGCACGACCGCACCGGCCTCCTGGCTGAGGATCACTCCGTGTTGCGCGGCTGACGCTATCAATGGCCCTGAGCTCGTGAAATACGGCGAAAAGTAGAGATTTTTCGTCTATCAACCGCCGTACGGCAGTTCGTCCGCCTGCAACTTCGGCGGTAGCCGCCGTCCCCCTTCGGGGGGCGTCCGGGGCCACTTGCTGCCAGAGGCCGACCGGCAGGCGGCGCGTCTGGACTTATTCTCCGGAGTGGAGGTCGGGCCCTCTCGGTGACTCCAGCGCCTCTGCCGTCAGGTAATAGATGTCGCGATGTTGATGAATGAGATCGCCGTCTTCCATGGTGCAGGCTATCTCGAAGGGCTGCTCGGGCGATCTTTCCACGTCTTTCCCCAGCGCCTCGTCCACTTCCAGAAACCACGTGATGCCCGCGATCGGCACCCCGGACGGGAAGGGGAAGGGGATACGATCCTCGTTCGCGTGCATGATCTCGTAAATGGCACTCTGCAGGTCCGGTACGGCGTCGTTCACTTCTTCCGGGCTCGCGTCCGGCTGTATCCGCCGGTAGGACTTGCGCCCTTCTTCGAGAAGCCGGTCAAAATCCTCGATGCGGTAATCGATGCGGGACAGAATCGAAATCGTCCCTCCGCCTGCGGGTTCGTCCGTCTCCGCCGCGTCGACCTCTTCGACCTCGCCATGCTTCGGCTCGCACATCACGTACTCCACCAGTCCCTTTTCTTGATCACCTTGGCCAGGCGCCGATGAGGCTACCGGAACAGGGAGGCGTTCGATTGCGCGTCCGCCGGTTCGACGATTTCTCAATGCCGTCTCCATGACTACCCTCGAAGATCATGCTGATTCGGTTGCTTGGGCCGGTGGAACTGGAACGCGAGGCACGGATCCGCCAGGTACGGCCTCCGCAGGTCGCGCTCGCACTGGCCGCCCTGGCGTGGGAGGTGGGCCGGGTCGTCCCGGTCGAGGCGCTGCAGGAGAGGATCTGGGGCGAGCAGGTGCCCGACGGCGCCAGGAGAACCCTCTACACGATCATCACGCAGCTCCGCCACGACGTGCTGGGCGACGACGGCGACGTGCTGCGCCGGCTCGGCGGCTACCTGCTCGACGTGGAGGAGACGGCGGTGGACCTCGTCCGGTTCCGCGGCCTGGCCGAGCGGGCGGCGGCCGTCCCGGAGCCGGAGGCGCTGCTGGGCGAGGCGCTCGGGCTGTGGCGCGGCGAGCCGCTCATGGGGCTGCCGGGCGAGTGGGCGGAGCGGGCGCGCCGCGCCCTTCGTGACGAGCACAAGGAGGTCCGCCTGCGCTGGGCGCGCGCCGTGACCCGCGCCGATCCGGGAGCGGCGGTGGCGGCGCTGTCGCCGCTGGCCGAGGAGTACCCGCTGGACGAGCCGGTGGCGGCGGCGCTGATCGAGGCGCTGCACGAGTGGGGCAGGACCGCCGAGGCGCTGACCCGCTTCGCGGACGTGCGCGCCCTCCTGGCCGAGGAACTGGGCGTCGATCCGGGGCCCGAACTGCACCGCGTCCACCAGCGGATGCTGCATCCCGATCGGGGCGCCCGCGCCGCCGAGCCCGTGGCGCCCGCCCAGCTCCCGCTCGACCTCGGCTGCTTCGTCGGGCGGGCCGCCGAGCTGGAGCGGCTGGACGGCGAACGGGCCCCCGTCCGCGTGATCCACGGCCCTCCGGGGGTGGGCAAGTCGTCGCTGGCCCTGCGCTGGGCACACCTGCGCCGGGAGCGCTACCCCGACGGCCAGCTGCACGCGGACCTCGACGCGAGTGACGCCGCCGCGGTGCTCCCCCGCTTCCTCGGCTCGCTCGGCGTGCCGGAGGGACGGGTGCCCGCGAGCCTCGACGCGCAGATCGGGCTGTTCCGCAGCCTGCTGTCCGGCCGCCGGGTGCTGGTCGTCCTGGACGACGCCCGCGACGCGGCCCAGGTGCGTCCCCTGCTGGCCGGCGCGCCGGGCTGCCTGACGCTGATCACCACCCGCTCCGACCTGTCCGGCCTCTCGGTGACCGCGGGCGCGTCGCTGCTGCGCCTGGACGTCCTGCCGGACGGCGACGCCCGCGGGCTGCTGTCGGCGCGGCTGGGCGCGGCACGCCTGTCGGCCGAGCCCGAGGCCGCCGCGCGGATCGTGCGCCGATGCGGCCACCTGCCGCTGGCGCTGGCGATCGTCGCGGCGCGCCTGTCCCGAAGGACGGAGCTGTCGCTGGCCGATGCCGCCGCCGATCTGGCGCGTCCGGGGCTGGAGCCGTTCGTCCACGCCGATCCGGCCATCGACCTGCGTCAGGTGCTCGGACGTTCCTACCACGACCTGCCGGAACCGGCCGCCCGCCTCTTCCGGCTGCTCGGCCGCGAATCGGGCGTGCACCTGCCGCTCGCGGCGGTGGCGAGCCTGGCGGGGCTGCCGGTCGACCGCGCGCGGGAGACGGTCGACCGGCTCGACCACGCCAACCTGGTGGAGCTGCGCGCGGAAGGCCGCGTACGCCTGCACGACCTGCTCCGGGTCTACGCGGCCGAGCAGGGCCGCGCGACCGACGACGAAGAGGTGCGCCGGGCGGCGACGCACCGCCTCCTCGACCACTACGTGCACACCGGCCTGGCCGCGAGCGAGGTCTGCTATCCCCACCGGGAGCGGCTGCACCCGCCACCGCCGGTCGCGGGCGTCGTGGTGCAGCGCTTCGCCGGCGCGGCGCAGGCGCTGCGCTGGTTCGGCGCGGAGTCGCTGCCGCTGCCCGCGCTGCTCGCCGAGGCCACCGGCGCCGGGCTGGACCGGCACGCCTGGCAGCTCGCCTGGGCGTTCACGGAGTTCATGCAGCGGCGCGGCCCGTGGGCCGAGATCCTCGGCGTCCAGGCGGTGGCGCTGTCGGCGGCCGAGCGTCTCGACGAGGGGCTGGCCGCGGCGCGCTGCCACAACGCCATGGCCCGCGCCCACGTCAAGCTGGGACATGACCGGGAGGCGGTGGCGCACTACGAGCGGGCGCTGGAGCTGCACCGCCGGTTCGCCGAGCCGGTCCTTGAGGCGCACGTCCACCTGGGGCTGACCGTCCCGCTGAGCCGGATCAGGCCGGGGCGGGAGCTGGGGCACGCCGTACGGGCGATGGAGCTGTTCAGGCAGGGCGGCGACGTCGTCGGCGAGGCGCGGGCGCTGAACAACGCGGGCTGGTGGCGCGCCCAGCGCGGCGAGTACGAGCAGGCGCTGGCCGACTGCCGCCGGGCGCAGCGCCTGCTGGCCGCCTTCGGATACCCGCAGGGCGAGGGGCACGCCTGGGACAGCGTCGCCTACGTCCTGGACGCCATGGGCCGGCACACCGAGGCGGTGGCCTGCTACGAACGCGCCGCGGAGTTGC
This sequence comes from Nonomuraea sp. NPDC001684, assembly GCF_053596515.1. Classification (NCBI taxonomy): domain Bacteria; kingdom Bacillati; phylum Actinomycetota; class Actinomycetes; order Streptosporangiales; family Streptosporangiaceae; genus Nonomuraea; species Nonomuraea sp. NPDC001684. Next base: position 642 of record NZ_JBSFGJ010000340.1, on the reverse strand, counting down.
TGCGGAGCTGCGACGACCTGTATCCCGCGGCGGAGACGCTGGTCAGGCTGGGCGAGACGCACGCGCTGGCCGGTGAGGCCGAGGCGGCGCTCGACGCGTGGAAGCGCGCGGCGGAGTGGTTCGACCAGCTCGGCGACGCCCGCGCGGAGCAGGTCAGGGAGCAGGCCAGAGCGTTGAGGAAGCACTGAGACTTCGCTGAGACGGGCGGCGCACGCCGTCGTGCGGGCGGCGCCGCGGCGCGCTCCCACGACTCGCGCCGGGCGGGCTACCCTGGGCGTCGCCCGGCTGCTCGGCGTGGTCCTGCGCGAGATCCGCTAGCCGCCCGCCGGTGCCGGCCGCGCGGCGGCGGCGTGGGCGCGGGCGGCGTCCTCGTCGCCGAGGCAGCGGGCCAGCTCGGCCAGCACGAGATGGGTGGACCCCCAGCAGGCGGTGCCCATGCCGGCCACCACCAGCAGGTCGGCGTACGGAAGCAGCCGGTCGTAGAGCGCGCGCGGATCGGGCACGCCCAGGCGGGCGGCGACCAGGCCCCAGACGGGCACGAGGAAGTCGGCCACCCAGTCGTCGGGGACGTCGGTCCCCCAGCGCGTCAGCAGCTCGTGCGCCAGCTCGACGCGGCCGGACTCGACGGCGGCGAGCACGGCG
>NZ_JBSFGJ010000339.1:0-10175 GCF_053596515.1 Nonomuraea sp. NPDC001684 | reverse complement strand
CCGACCCGCCGAACCGCTCGCGGTAGCCGGCCAGCACCCGCGCGGTGAAGGCGTTCAGCGCGGCGAGGTGCGCGAGGTCGGGCTCCCACGGCTTGCCCCGCCGCTGCGGCGCGGCGGGCAGCCCGGGGAACACCCGCATCCCGTACGCCGCCGCCTCCTCGACCAGGTTGCCCAGCCCGTCGCCGTCGGTGGAGACCAGCACCAGGTCCTGGACGCGCGCGGCGCACGACGCGGCCAGCGACACGCGGTAGAAGACCCGCCCGCCGCTGTCGATCCGCCGGTCGAGCCCCGGGCAGCGCAGCACGGAACGCCCGAACTCCTCGCTGGTCACGTACGTGTAGACGTGCCGGATCCGTTTGCCGGGCACCCGCGCGCAGGGCCGTCCGTCCACCCGGCAGGCGGCGAACTCCGGCTCCATCGGCCCGGCGTCGAACCGCGGCCCGAACGTGACGAGCGTGTCGCCGCCGAGCGAGTGGATCGCCTCCACCGTCCGCCGCGTGACGCACACGTCGGCCCGGGGCATGACCCAGTAGCCGGTGATCGCGTACGGCGAGGTCACCCGCGGGTCCCTGGGCGGGCACCCGTCGTCGCCGGCGCCGGGCCCGGCCGGGACCACGACGAGGACGGCGAGGACCGCCATCACGACCAGCCACCGTAACCGGCGCACCCATGCTCCCCTCGACGTACCGACCAGAGTAGGCATCTACCCGATCCGCGGCCGGTAGTGCCCCGGTGCCGGCCGGCCGCGGGGCGGCACGGACAATGGAGTCATGGTGAGCATCGACCTCAGTGGCAGGACGGCGCTGGTCACGGGCTCGACCCAGGGCATCGGGGCGGCCATCGCGACCGGTCTGGCGCGGGCGGGGGCGCGCGTCGGCGTCAACGGCCGCAGCGAGCGCTCGGTGGCCGCGGCCATCGAGCGCATGGACCACCGCGGCCTGGTCGCCGCGCCCGGCGACGTCGCCACCGACGAAGGGCTCCAGCGGGTGCTCGGCTCGCTGCCGCAGGTGGACATCCTCGTCAACAACCTGGGCATCTTCGAGGCCAGGCCGGCGCTGGAGATCGACGACGCGGAGTGGCGGCGCTTCTTCGAGGTCAACGTCCTGTCGGCGGTGCGCCTCACGCGCGCCTACCTGCCCGGCATGATCGAGCGCGGCTGGGGCCGGATCCAGTACATCGCCAGCGACTCGGCCATCGTCACGCCCACCGAGATGATCCACTACGGCATGAGCAAGACGGCGCTGCTGGCCGTCTCGCGCGGGTTCGCCAAGGAGGCCGCCGGCAGCGGGGTGACGGTCAACTCGGTGATCGCCGGGCCCACGCACACCGGCGGCGTGGAGGAGTTCGTCTACCAGCTCGTGGACCGGGAGCTGCCGTGGGAGGAGGCGCAGCGGGCGTTCATGCGCGAGCACCGTCCGCAGTCGCTGCTCCAGCGGCTGATCGAGCCCGAGGAGATCGCCAACATGGTCGTCTACCTCAGCTCGCCGCTGGCCTCGGCGACCACCGGCGGCGCCCTGCGCGTGGACGGCGGCTACGTGGACGCCATCCTGCCCTGACCGCCCGCCCGCGCTCAGTACGACTGGAGCTCGATCAGGTTGCCCTCCGGGTCGCGCAGGTGGGCGGTACGCAGGCCGGGCCCCCAGGCGGGCCGGTCCTGCGGCGGCGCGGCGACGGTGGCGCCCAGCCCGACGAGCCGGTCGGCCTCGCCGTCGACGTCGTCGACCCGCATCACCAGCATCACGGTGTCCTGGGCGCCCGCCGCCGGCAGCCCGGACGTGCCGACGACCTCGGCGACGCGGTCGCGGCCGAAGAGCACGAGACCGGCCTGGCCGTCGATGTCCCAGTTGGCGTACGTCGCCTCCGTCAGCACCTTCACCGGCTCCAGCCCGAGGGCGGCCCGGTAGAAGGCGACGCTCGCCGGGAAGTCGCGCACCAGCAGCCGAGGGTAGAGAGCGTCCATCCTGATCCTCCGAAATTAGTGGGTAGTCACCAACTATTGGGAACAACCTACACTTCTCGACGAGATGGAACTGCCACCCACCCTGCTCGGGACGACCACCTTCGTGCTGCACAAGGTCGGCGTCGCGGGCCGGCGCGCCCTGGCCGCGCGACTCACCGCCGACACGGGGCTGAGCCTGTGGGAGTTCGCGGCGCTGGCCACGCTCGACGACTTCGGCCCGGCCGCCCAGCGGGAGGTCGGCGACCGGCTGGGCCTCGACCCGAGCGACATGGTCCGCCTGATGGACGGCCTCATGGCCGAAGGACTGGCCGCCCGGGAGCGCGACCCCGCCGACCGCCGTCGCTACCGGATCTCGCCGACCGCCGCCGGCCGGGACGTCCTGGAACGGGCCCGCGCGGTGGTCGCGGACGTCGAACGCGAGACGCTCGCCCCGCTGACCGACGCCGAGCGCCGCGACCTCCACAGCCTGGTGATGAAACTCTTCTCACCCTGACAAATGCCATAACTCACGTCAACTGGCGAACAACTGTCACAACAACTGCCCTCTTTGCACAAAGAATCAGATCATGTTAGATGGAGGGCAAGCTCCGGGAGAGAGGACCGGGCATTGTGACGCTGATCCTCGATGGCGTCCGCGTACGGCAGCGCGGGGAGACCTGGCTCGACGACATCCACCTGGAACTACCTCACGGACTGACCACCCTCGTCGGCCCGATGAACTCGGGAAAGACCACGCTCATGCGGGTCGCCGCCGGTTTGCAGCCGCCCGATTCGGGGCGGGTGCTGGTCAACGGAAATGACGTCACCTCGATTTCCGTGCGAAAGCGCTCGATCGCCTTCGTCTATCAGCAATTCATCAATTACCCGTCCCTCACCGTTTACGAGAACATCGCCTCGCCGTTGCGGCTGGACCGGTCGTACCGCAGGGACGGCATCGACCGGCGGGTGCGGGAGGTGGCCGCGGTCATGGGCCTCGGCGACCTGCTGGGCCGCAGGCCCGCGGAGCTGTCGGGCGGCCAGCAGCAGCGCACGGCGATCGCCCGCGCGCTGGCCCGGCCCGTGGACGTGCTGCTGCTCGACGAGCCGCTGGCCAACCTCGACTTCAAGCTCCGCGAGCAGTTGCGCGAGGACCTCAGGCGCATGTTCACCGGCTCGCCGGGCGTCGTCCTCTACTCCACCGCCGACCCCAACGAGGCCCTGACCTTCGCCGCGCCCGCCGTGGTGCTCGGCGAGGGCCGGGTGCGGCACGTCGGCGACCCGGCCACCATGTACGCCGAGCCGCCCACGCTCGCCGTCGCGGCCACGCTCAGCGACCCGCCGCTGAACCTGCTGCCCGGCACGGTCAGGGACGGCCGGATCGAGGTCATGGGCACCTCCTTCCCCGCGCCGGGCGCCGCCGCCTCCGGCCAGGCGGTCGTGCTGGGCATCCGCCCCCACCAGGTGACGATCACCAGGACCGGCCCCGGCCTGCTGGAGCTGCCCGCCGAGATCAGGCTGGCCGAGGTGACCGGCGGCGCGACGTTCCTGCACCTGCTGCTGGCGGGACGCCGGCACCTGGTGGCCCACCTGCCGGGCACCCGCCCGTTCACGCCGGGCCAGGCGGCCACCGCGTACGTGGACCCGCGGCACGTCTTCGTGTTCGACGAGGCCGGCGGCCGATTACCGGTCGCCCCGGCGGCGAGGGCGGGGCGGCATGGCTGACATCCGCCTGGAGGGCGTGGGCCACAGCTACGACGGCGGCCGCACGTGGGCGCTCAGGCCGACGACCTGGACCTGGCGCGGCGGCCGGGCCTACGCCCTGCTCGGCCCGAGCGGCTGCGGCAAGACGACGCTGCTGAACATCGTCTCGGGGCTGCTCAAGCCCACGGCAGGCCGGATCTGGTTCGACGACCGCGAGGTCACCGGGGTCCCCACGGCCGGCCGCGACATCGCGCAGGTCTTCCAGTTCCCCGTCCTGTACGAGGAGATGTCCGTCTACGACAACCTGGCCTTCCCGCTGCGCAACAGGAAGGTCCCGGCCGAGGAGGTCCGCCGGCGCGTGCTGCGCGTCTCGGCCATGCTGGGCCTGGACGACGTGCTGCGCCGCCGGGCGCGCCGGCTCGACCCGGGCCGCAAGCAGATCGTCAGCCTGGGCCGCGGCCTGGTGCGCGAGCAGGTGGCGGCCGTGCTGCTCGACGAGCCGCTGACCGTGGTGGACCCGGCGCTGAAGTGGACGTTGCGCAGCAAGCTCAAGGAGATCCACCGCGACACCGGCCACACCCTGGTCTACGTCACCCACGACCAGACCGAGGCGCTGACCTTCGCCGACGAGGTGGTCGTGCTCAACGACGGCGAGATCGTGCAGGCCGGGGAGCCGGCCGAGCTGTTCCTGTCGCCCGCGCACGAGTTCGTCGGGCACTTCATCGGCTCCCCCGGCATGAACGTGCTGCCCGCCGAGATCGACGGCGACGTGGTCAGGATCGGGGACTCGGAGGTCGGCGCGGTGGTCGGCGCGGTGGCCGGCGCGCTGCCCCCTGGGCCGGTGCGGATCGGCGTGCGGCCCGAGTTCGTCCGGGTCGGCGGGCCGCCCGCCGGGCCCGGCGTGGCGGCCAGGGTGACCCGGATCGACCGCATGGGCTCGCACGACCTGGTGCGCGCCGAGGTCGGCGGCCATCCGGTGATCGCCAGGACCGAGGCGGGCTCGTCCTGGACGCCGGGCGCGGTCGAGTTCCTGCATTTCCCCGCGGACCGGACGTTCCTGTTCCGCGACGAGGTCAGGTGCGGCTCGCTCGCACCCCTGGACGGAAGGGGGCAGGCGTGAGCGACCGGACCGCCGTCGCGGGCGGCCAGGCGGGTGGCGAGGTCGTACCGGCCGCCGCCGCGCCCGCCGCCGCGGAGGCCGCCGGAGCCGCCGGGTCGCGCGCCGATCCCCGTCCGCGGAACAACCGGGCCTGGCTGCTGGTGCTGCCGGTCGTGGTGTCGGTGGCCTTCACCGCGGTGATCCCGCTGATGACCGTCGTGAACTTCTCCGTCCAGGACGTCTTCAGCCCGGTGGACCGGGTGTTCGTCGGCCTGGACTGGTTCCGGCAGATCGCCCGCGACCCCGAGGTGCGCGCGGCGCTCGTGCGCACGCTGCTGTTCTCCGCGCAGGTTCTGCTGGTGGAGGTCCCGCTCGGGGTGGCCATCGCGGTCTGCATGCCGCGCCGCGGGTTCTGGGTGTCGGTGGCGCTGGTGCTGGTGGCGCTGCCGCTGCTCATCCCGTGGAACGTCGTGGGCACGATCTGGCAGATCTTCGCCCGCGGCGACATCGGGCTCGGCGGCTGGGCGGTCAACAACCTGCTGCACGTCAACTTCAACTACACGCTCGACTCGGCCGACGCCTGGATCACCGTCCTGGTCATGGACGTGTGGCACTGGACGCCGCTGGTGGCGCTGCTGGCCTACGCGGGGCTGCGGTCGATCCCCGAGCCGTACTTCCAGGCGGCGCAGATCGACGGCGCGTCGGCGTGGGCGACGTTCCGGCACATCCAGTTGCCGAGGCTGCGCGGGGTGCTGACGATCGCGATCCTGCTGCGGTTCATGGACAGCTTCATGATCTACACCGAGCCGTTCGTGGTGACCGGCGGCGGGCCGGGGAACGCGACCGCGTTCCTGAGCATCCTGCTGTCGAAGATCGCCGTCGGCCAGTTCGACCTGGGCCCGGCGGGGGCGTTCTCGCTGCTGTACTTCCTGCTCGTGCAGATCGCCTGTTACGTCTTCTTCACCGTGCTGACCAGGTCGGGGAGGTGAGTCCCACGCGCCACCGGCTGCCGTGGGCGCGCACGGTCTTCTGGCTGTACGCCGCCACGCTGATGTTGCCGCTGCTGTGGATGTTCGGCATGTCCATCCGCCCGAACGAGGACATCCTGGGCAGCTTCTCGCTGATCCCGCAGCGGGTGACCTTCGACAACTACGTCACGTTCTTCACCGACCCGTCGTGGTATTCGAGCTACCTCAACTCCATCGTCTACACCTCGATGAACGCGGTCATGTCGCTCGTCGTGGCGCTGCCGGCGGCGTACGCGTTCTCGCGGTTCCGCTTCGCCGGGGACAAGCACCTGTTCTTCTGGCTGCTGACGAACCGGATGGCGCCGCCGGCGGTGTTCCTGCTGCCGTTCTTCCAGATCTACCAGGCGGTCGGGCTGTTCGACACGCATCTGGGCGTGGCGATCGCGCACATGCTGTTCAACGTGCCGCTGGCGGTCTGGATCCTGGAAGGCTTCATGTCGGGGATCCCCCGGGAGATCGACGAGACCGCGGCGATCGACGGATACTCGCTGCCGCGCTTCTTCGTCCGGATCTTCCTGCCGATGATCCGGTCCGCGCTCGGCGTCACCGCGTTCTTCTGCTTCATGTTCAGCTGGGTGGAGCTGCTGATCGCCAGGACGATCACGTCGGTGGACGCCAAGCCCATCGCGGCCACCATGACGCGGACGGTGAGCGCGGCGGGCGTGGACTGGGGGCTGCTGGCCGCGGCCGGCGTGCTGACCATCGTCCCGGGGGCCGTCGTCATCTGGTTCGTGCGCAACTACATAGCCAAGGGGTTCGCCCTGGGGAGGGTCTGACCGTGCAGTGGATGGTGTGGACCGCCCCCACGGCCCTGGTGTTCGCCGGGCTGGCGCTGCTCCTGTGCGTGATGGCCGTCTGGGCCCGGATCTCGCCCCCGGTGGCCAGGCGCGGGTTCCTGCGGATCGAGACCGACCGGGGCGACCGGCTGTACATCGGCCTGATCAGCGCGGCCGTCGTGCTGGCCCTGTGGATTGCAGTCACCGACCTGTCCATGTGGGCGGCGCTCGGCGTCGCGCTGCTGGTCATGGTCGTGATCGGGATATGGGGCTGAGAGGAAGGGGAACCAGGCGATGAGGCATGCGGTGGGTGTCGCGGCGGCGGTCGTGGCGGCGCTGGCCCTGGTGGCGGCCGGTTGCACGGGCGGCGGCGAGGAGAAGCCGAAGAGCGACTTCAAGGAGGCCGACGGCAGGGCCGCGGCACAGCGGTGGGTGTCGGAGGAGTTCACGCCGAGCACCCTGTCCAAGGACCGGCAACTGGCGGAGATGGACTGGTTCATCAAGGCGGCGGCGCCGTACCGGGGCATGCAGATCAACGTGGTGTCCGAGACGATCACCACGCACGAGTACGAGTCGCAGAAGCTGGCCAGGGCGTTCACCGAGATCACCGGGATCAGGGTCAAGCACGACCTGATCCAGGAGGGCGACGTCATCGAGAAGCTCCAGACGCAGATCCAGGGCGACCAGAACATCTACGACGCCTACGTCAACGACTCCGACCTCATCGGCACCCACTCGCGCGGCACGTACGTGTTCCCGCTGTCGGACTACATGGCCGGAGAGGGCAGGAACGTCACCTCCCCCACCCTCGACCTGGACGACTTCATCGGCATCAGCTTCACCACCGGCCCCGACAAGAAGATCTACCAGCTCCCCGACCAGCAGTTCGCGAACCTCTACTGGTTCCGCTACGACTGGTTCACCGACCCGGCGATCAAGAAGCAGTTCAAGGACGCCTACGGCTACGACCTGGGCGTGCCGGTCAACTGGGCGGCCTACGAGGACATCGCCGACTTCTTCAGCAACAAGGTCAACGGCAACGGGACCGTCGACGGCCGGAAGGTCTACGGCCACATGGACTACGGCCGCAAGGACCCCTCGCTGGGCTGGCGCTTCACCGACGCCTGGCTGTCCATGGCGGGCAACGGCGACCCCGGCATCCCCAACGGCCTGCCGGTGGACGACTGGGGCATCCGGGTGGAGAACTGCCGTCCGGTGGGCTCGTCGGTCACCCGCGGCGGCGACACCAACGGCCCGGCCTCGGTGTACGCGCTCACCAAGTACGTGGACTGGCTGAAGAAGTACGCGCCCCGCGAGGCCGCCGGCATGAACTTCAGCGAGGCGGGCCCGGTCCCGGCGCAGGGGAACATCGCCCAGCAGATCTTTTGGTACACCACGTTCACGGCCGACATGACCAAGAAGGGCCTGCCGGTCGTCAACGACGACGGCACCCCGAAGTGGCGCATCGCGCCCAGCCCGCACGGCGTCTACTGGAAGGACGGCAACAAGCTCGGCTACCAGGACGCGGGCTCGTGGACGCTGCTCAACAACACCCCGAAGGACCGCAGGGCCGCGGCCTGGCTCTATGCCCAGTTCGTCACGTCCAAGACGGTGTCGCTGAAGAAGTCGATCACCGGGCTGACGTTCATCCGCGACTCCGACATCAAGAGCGACTACTTCAGGGACAACGCCGCCAAGTACGGCGGCCTGATCGAGTTCTACAACTCCCCCGCCCGCAAGCAGTGGACCCCGACCGGCACGAACGTGCCCGACTACCCCAAGCTGGCGCAGCTCTGGTGGCAGAACGTGGCCACCGCCGTCACCGGCGAGACCACCCCGCAGCAGTCGATGGACAACCTGGCCAGGCAGCAGGACGAGATCCTGGCCCGGCTGGAACGCCTGTCGCGCGAACGCCAGGGCTACGGCGGCCAGTGCGCGCCCAAGCTGAACCCCGAGCGTCCGGCCCAGTACTGGTTCGACCAGCCGGGCGCGCCCGCGCCGAAGCTGGCCGACGAGCGCGGCGAGCCGGCCACGCTCGACTACGACAAGCTCATCGCCCGGTGGAAGGCGGGCGGCTGACCAGCTCCCGCGCCAGCCAGTCGAAGGCGCGCTCCTGCATGGGCACGTCGAAGCAGTGCGGGGACGGCGCGAACACGGCCTCGTAGCGGCCGGGGGCGTCGCGGTAGCGCTCGCCGATGCGGGCGTGCGCGCGGCGCATCCCGGCCTGCGGGAACAGGTCGTCGCGCAGGGCGTACTGGACCATGAGGGGGGCGGGGGCGCGGGCGGCCACCAGGTCGGGCCAGTCGCCCAGCCGCGACAGGCCCGGCGGGTAGAACATCCAGGTGTGCCGCTCGAAGCGGCGGCTGCCCCAGGTCAGCACGTCGTGGGCGAGCACGGCGAAGCCGCGGCGGGCCGGGCAGCGGTCCGTCGTGGTCGCGCGGTCTCAGCAGGTACGCCCGGGTACGCGGCCCGAACCCGACCGTCAACGACAGTTCCTCGCCGTGCAGGTCGCCGTCGGTCCACGTGCGCTCGACCCGCACGTCCGCGGCGGTCAGGGCGGGCACCCCGATCGCCTGCCGGGCCGCCGCCCGCAACCGCGGCCCCGGCAGGGACGGGAACAGCTCCCACTGCCCGCCGACGACCTCGGCCAGCTCCCCGAACACCGCCGGGGCGGATCCGTCAGGCAAGGCTGGTGCCGGTGTCCGCCAGCTGCACGGGGGCGCCCGAGGCGGCCGACAGGTTGGCCGCGACGCCGGTCAGGACGCTGCGGATGCCGTCCAGGTAGCCCGCCTGCCGGGCCAGCGGGTCGCCGGTCGGGCCGCGGAACACGTCGTCCAGCAGCAGCCGGTCGCCGCCGCCGTGGCCGCCCGCGCCCGACTCGATCGGCACCTCGCGCGGCTCGGCCCAGTGGGGGCGCAGGGTGAGCCGTTCCCATGCCCCGGCGGCGTGCTCCTTGGACGCGGCGCTCGGGTCGATCGCCGCGTGCGGCGGCGTCCAGGCCCGCTCGACCACCTCCAGCTCCAGCCGTCCGGCCGTGCCGTTGAAGGCCACCCGGTAGCCCTCGAAGGGCGCGTGGGCGTTCAGCGAGTACGTCAGCAGCGCCCCGCTGTCGTACCGGACCAGCACCGCCATGTTGTCGTCGATGGTCACGCCGTCGCCGAAGACGTCCTGGTCCCGGACGTAGCCGTCCTCGTGCTCGGCGTCCAGGTAGAGGCGCTTGAGCCGGGGATCGGCGGCGATGTCCAGGATGAACGGGTCGCTGCCGAGGCCGGGCGCGCCCCGGCCGCGTCCGGGACGGTCGGCCAGCCCCCGCGACCGCGCGTTGGCCGAGCCGTAGAACCGCAGCGAGGTCTGCGCGAAGACGGTCTCCGGCGCCGCCCCGAGCCACCAGTTGACCAGGTCGAAGTGGTGGGTGGACTTGTGCACGAGCAGGCCGCCGGAGCTGGCCCGGTCGCGGTGCCAGCGGCGGAAGTAGTCCGCGCCGTGGATGGTGTCGAGCGTCCACTCGAAGTGCGCGGACGTCACCTCGCCGATCGCGCCGTCCATGAGCAGGCGGCGCACGGCCGAGTTGCGCGGCGAGTACCGGTAGTTGAAGGTGACGATCAGCCTGCCGGTGCTGCGCCGGGCCGACT
>NZ_JBSFGJ010000338.1:0-10180 GCF_053596515.1 Nonomuraea sp. NPDC001684 | reverse complement strand
CTGACCGACCCCAGCAGCGCGCCGGCGAACCCGCCGCGGCCGCGGCAGCCGAGCACGATCTCGGTGGCTTCCTTGTCCTGATCCAGCAGGACGGCGGCGGGCAGCCCTTCGACGTCCTGTGTCGTCACCTCGACGGAGGGCTGTCGTTCGCGGGCCAGCGCCGCCGCCTCGCGCAGGATGCGCTGCCCCTCGCCGGCCAACGCGTCGGGCAGCCAGGAGGTGGGGAACCTGTGGATCTGGTACGGCGACCGGTCCACGGCGTGCACGATCCGCAGCGGCAGCCGCATCCGGAAGGCGTCGTTCGCGGCCCACTCGACAGCGGCCCGCGCGCTCACGGAACCGTCGACTCCTACAACGATCATGAGATCCCTCCTTCGTCACCTCATGGGACCCCGTCCGCCCCTGTCCCTTGCAGGGCCGGAGGTCAGCCGGGCGAGGGCCGAAGGGCCCTGCTCGCTAGCGGAACAGCGCGTCCTCGACCCTGAACCGGACGAACTCCCCATCGGCCCACCGCCCGGTCCCGGGCCACCATCCGCCCCGCATCCGGGCCGGGACGGTGAACCCGTCGAAGGTGGCCTCGTGCCCGCACTCCACCCCGAACAGGTGGCTGCGGAACGGACCTTTGTCCGGGTTGCCCCACCGTTCGACGGTGACGGCGGTGAGCGCGCCGGTCGGGGCGACGGTCAGCGTCACCTCGAAGTCCTCGCCGCCGACCGGCACCACGGCGATCGCCCGATCCTCGTCGAGGGACTTCCACCGCAGGCGCGGGTCGAGCGCCGCGGCGGGCGCCATGACGAACTCGCACGCCAGCCGTCCCGCCGCACTCCTGGCGATGTCCGGACCGGTGCCCGACATCACCGGGACGGTCCCCAGCAGCCGCCAGCGCATCTCCCCCACTCCCGCGCGATAGCGGTCGAAGCCGCTCACCGGCAGCGGCCCCATCCAGGCTCTGGCCGTCCAGACGAACCCTTCCATCGGCACCAGCGCCTGTGAGGCCTCGAAACGCCGCCAGTCGCCGAGCCTGATGTCGCCGCGCATGCGCAGCACCACCGCCCTCAGCAGCGGCGTGCCGGGCTCGATGGCATGCAGGACCCAGCGCCGGGCCGGCTCGGGCAGCGGCTCCGCCTCGGCGGGGTCGAACGGGCGAGGGGCGGGTGTCTCGGCCTGCAGCAGGTCCCAGTCGTGGCGAGCCTGCTCGGTCAGGTGCGGCGGCGCGAGGACGACGGTCATGACGGCACGCTCCCCGCCCGTACGACAGCGACCGGGCAGTGGGCGTGGTGCAGGATGCCGTGACTCACCGAGCCGAGCACGGCGGAGGCGAACGCGCCGAGCCCGCGCGAGCCGACCACCACCAGGTCGGCGTGGCGGGAAGCACGGGCGAGCACCGCGACCGGATGCCCGGCCACCACCTCTTCGGCCATCTCGACGTCCGGGTACTTGTTGCGCCAGGGCGCCAGTCGCTGCCCGATCTCCTGGACGGAGACGCCCCAGGGAATCGGCCCGTAGCCGACCGGCTGGGGCGCCGGGGTGGGCGTCCGCACGCCATACACCACCCGCAGCCGCGCGCCCTCCGCACGGGCGTGCTCCAGCGCGTACGCGACGGCCGCCTCGGCGTCCGCCGACCCGTCGAACCCCGTCACGATCTCGCCGAACGTCTCCGGTGTCGCCTCCCGGACGACGACGAGAGGGCAGGGGACATGGCCGGCCAACGTCAGGCCGACCGAGCCCAGCAGCAGGCCGGTGAACCCGCCGAGACCCCGGTTTCCCAGCACCAGCGCGTCGGCGTGCTGCGCTTCATGCCGCAGCCGCTCGGCCACGGAGCCCGTGCTCAGCGCGGTGATCACGTGCAGTCCTGGCCGCCGTTCCCGCGCCCGTCGCGCCGCCGCGTTCAGCAGCTCGGCGTCCCGTTCCGTCAGCGTGTGGTGATCACTGGCGGCGGTGAGCGGGTGCTCGGCCGCCCATGGTTCGCGGACGTGGACGACGCGCAGGTCCAGCCCGCGCCGTGCGGCGTCATCGGCCGCCCAGTCCACCGCGGCGTACGCGGATGCCGAGCCGTCGACCCCAACGACGATCATCTTGGCCCCCTTCATGGTTTCCTGTGCCGCCAGCACACTCCGCTCAAGCGGCCGGTCATAGAGGAGAAGGTCCACCCGTGGCGCATGCCTTTGGTCCCCGCCGTCCCGTGACGTTCGCCGGTATGCGGAACGCGCCCGGACACCCACCATGTTGTCTGTACCGGCAAGGCGAAGGAGAGGTGAGTCACCATGATCGGCGCACGGATGCTCATGGAGTCGCCGGCACTCGATGCCGAGCTGCTGACGCTCAAGAAGCGGGTCGACGAGCTGGAGGACCAGGTGCGTGCCCTGACGGCAGCCGGCCTCGCGCTTGCCCGGGGGCTGGAGAACCTTCAGCGCGCCACGGCGAGACCGGCGTCCACCGGCTGAGCGACGCGGAGACCCGCCGGGGGGGACCACGACCACGGCACCCGGGGGCCGGCGCAGGCACGACAGCAGCACCGCGCCGAGCACCAGAATCACGCTCGCGACGCCGCGCACGCTGCCGAGGACGAAGACGTCGGCCTGCTGCAGGAACACGACGTAGACGACGGCGATCACGCCCATGACCGCCGTCGCCACCGCGTCTTCCATGTCAACCTCAGCGCCCGTTCCTCCCTTCTGCTCTCTCTGGCTCGCGCCGGGCTTGACAGGAGCGCAGTGCCGAACGGCCCGCCAGGTGTGACTTTCGCCCCTGACCTCGTCCGGCCCGGATGCTGGACGTTGGAGGAAAGGAGGTTTCCATGAACAACGACATGCTGACCCATATGGGAAGCGGCATCGGCTGGATGGGCGGAGGCGTGGTGCTGCTCCTCTGGATCGCCCTGCTCGCCTCGGCGTGCTGGCTCGTCATCCGGGCCGCCTCCCCCACGCGGCTGGTCCCCGTCCGCGTGGACCGGGCCCGCGACCTGCTCGCCGAACGTTACGCGCGCGGCGAGATATCGACGGAGGAGTACCTGGCCCGGCTGACGCACCTGACGTCCCGCTGACGACCATTTACGGCGCTGACCTGTGCCAACAGTAGTTCTGAGAGACACGCACCGGCAGGGCGGAGTGGTCGCGCTGGTGGTCGCCTCACGTCGTCCCGAATTGCTTCACTCGTTGACTCTGATCGAGCCGTCTCCGCTGCGGACCGCGCAGGAGCATCCTGTGGTGGCGGAGCTCTGCCAGATCCGAGGCAGGCAGCCTGCCCTCCCAGCAGGTGGGCATCAACGTCGAGGTCGGCGAGGAGGAGCAGGATGATCTCCCGGGCGGTCATCCCGTGGTCGGCCACGATCTCCCCGTTCACCCGGAGCACGGACAGGGCGCGTGAACGTGGTTGTCCATGAGCCTGATCAGAGGCTGGTGACGCCGTGGGCGTGGAACTGGGCGTGGACTCGGTCCATGAGTGCCTGGCCGGGTGGTTCGACGCCGGCGAGCGGGCAGCGCAGGCCGAGCCGCTCGTACTTGGCGAGGCCCATGCGGTGGAAGGGCAGCACGTCGACCCGTTCGACGTTGCCGAGCCCGGCCACGAAACGGGCCAGTCCGTCCACGTTCTCGGGTGCGTCCGTCAGTCCGGGAACCAGGACGAACCGTATCCAGATGGGACGGCCGAGCTCGGCGAGCCGGTGGGCGAAGCGCAGTGTGGGCTCGACCGGCCCGCCCGTGACCCGGCGGTAGGTGGCCGGGTCGAAGGATTTGATGTCCAGCAGGACCAGATCGGTGTCGGCCAGCATGGCGTCGGTGGCACGGACCCCGAGCAGGCCGGAGGTGTCCAGGGCGGTGTGCAGGCCGCTGTCGTGGCAGCGGCGCAGCAGGTCGGCGGTGAAGTGGGGCTGCAGCAGCGGCTCGCCGCCGCTGATGGTCACCCCGCCGCCGGAGACCGCGAGGAAGCGCCGGTACTTGCCGATCTCGTCCATGATCTCGTCGGTGGTCACCTGGTGGCCGTCACGCATCCGCCAGGTCTCCGGGTTGTGGCAGTACTGGCAGCGCAGCGGGCAGCCGGCGGTGAACACGACGAAGCGGGTGCCGGGCCCGTCCACCCCCGTGGACAGGTCCCAGGAGCTGACCGAACCGTTCACAACGAGCCGTGGAAGGTGCGGTTGACGACGTCGCGCTGTTGCTCGGGGGTGAGGCGGACGAAGTTGACCGCGTAGCCGGAGACCCGGATGGTGAGCTGCGGATACCGCTCGGGGTGTTCCATCGCCTCCAGCAGGACGGCCCGGGTCAGGACGTTGACGTTCATGTGGAAGCCGCCGGCGTCGATGTAGCCGTCCAGGACGCCGACCAGGTTGCCCACCCGCTCCGCCGGGGTGCGTCCCAGGCCGTCGGGGGTGGTGGTGCTGGTCAGGGAGATGCCGTCCAGGGCCTGGTCGTACGGCAGCTTGGCGACCGACAGCGCGGAGGCGACCAGGCCGTGGCGGTCACGGCCGTTCATCGGGTTGGCGCCCGGAGCGAACGGCTCGCCCGCGCGACGGCCGTCGGGGGTGTTGCCGGTGTGCTTTCCGTACACGACGTTGGAGGTGATCGTGAGCACCGACTGGGTGTGCTCGGCGTCCCGGTACGTGCGATGCCTCCGGATCTTCGCCATGAACGAGCGGACCAGGTCGACGGCGATGGCGTCGGCGCGGTCGTCATTGTTGCCGTAGGCCGGGAACTCGCCCTCGACCTCGTAGTCGACCGCGAGGCCGGTCTCGTCGCGGACGACCTTGACCCGTGCGTGCCTGATGGCCGACAGGCTGTCGGCGGCGACCGACAGGCCGGCGATGCCGCAGGCCAGCGTGCGCTTGACCGGGTAGTCGTGCAGGGCCATCTCGATGCGCTCGTAGGCGTACTTGTCGTGCATGTAGTGGATGATGTTGAGCGCGTTGACGTACGTGCGGGCCAGCCAGTCCAGCATCCGGTCGTAGGCGGCCATGACCTGTTCGTGGTCCAGGTACTCGCCGGTGAGCGGCGGATGGGCGGGGCCGACCTGTTCGCCGGTGAGCTCGTCGCGACCACCGTTGATGGCGTACAGCAGGGTCTTGGCCAGGTTGACGCGAGCGCCGAAGAACTGCATCTGCCTGCCGACCGGCGCCGCGGAGACGCAGCACGCGATGGCGGTGTCGTCGCCGTGCCGGGGGCGCATCAGCTCGTCGCTCTCGTACTGGATCGAGCTGGTCTCGATCGACAGGGCCGCGCAGAAGCGCTTGAACGGCATCGGCAGCCGCGGCGACCAGAAGACGGTGAGGTTCGGCTCGGGAGCCGGGCCGAGATTGCGCAGCGTCTGCAGGTAGCGGAAGCTGGTGCGGGTCACCAGCGGGCGGCCGTCCGCGCCGATGCCGCCGATCGACTCGGTGACCCAGGTGGGGTCGCCGGAGAACAGCTGGTCGTACTCCGGCGTGCGCAGGAAGCGCACGATGCGCAGCTTGATGACGAAGTCGTCGACGAGTTCTTGCGCCCGCTCCTCGGTGATGCGGCCTTCGGCGAGGTCACGCTCGATGTAGATGTCGAGGAAGGTGGAGGTGCGGCCGAGCGACATGGCCGCGCCGTTCTGCTCCTTGATCGCGGCGAGGTAGGCGAAGTACAACCACTGGACGGCCTGGTGCGCGGTGGCGGCCGGGAGGGAGATGTCGTGGCCGTAGGAGGCGGCCATCGTCTTGAGCTCGTCCAGGGCGCGGATCTGCTCGGCCAGCTCCTCCCGGTCGCGGATCACGGCGTCGGTGGCGTCGGCGTCGTCCAGGGAGCGCAGCTCGGCGTGCTTGGCCTCGATCAGCCGGTCCACTCCGTACAGGGCGACGCGGCGGTAGTCGCCGATGATGCGGCCTCGGCCGTAGGAGTCGGGCAGGCCGGTGATGACGCCGGCCTTGCGGGCACGCCTGATCTCCGGGGTGTAGGCGTCGAAGACGGCGTCGTTGTGAGTTTTGCGGAACTTGGTGAAGATCTCCTTGACGGCCGGGTCGAGCTTGTGGCCGTAGGCGGCCAGGCCGTTCTCGACCATGCGCAGCCCGCCCGCGGGCATGATCGCCCGCTTCAGCGGCGCGTCGGTCTGCAGGCCGACGATCAGTTCGAGCTCCTGGTCGATGTAGCCGGGCCGGTGAGCTGTGATAGACGAAGGAGTCGAGGCGTCCACGTCGAGGACCCCGCGCTCGCGCTCCTCGGGGAACAGCTTCGACACCGCCGCCCACACAGCCCGCGTCCGTTCCGTGGGCCCGGTCAGGAAGCTCGCGTCACCCTCGTACGGCGTGTAGTTGGCCTGGATGAAGGCGCGTACGTCCGGCGCCGAACGCCAACCCTCTCCCTCGAACCCACGCCACGCATCCATGGTTCCCCCTTCGCGTCGATGTCCCTTCTCACTGTCTCCGAAGGGAACGGCGGCCGCCGCAGTCCAAGGCCACCGGCGTCCGGGACCAAGGTCCCGGACGCCGGTGGCTCATGCGGTGAGCAGCGGGCGGAGCAGGCGCTTGGCTCCTTCGTTGGCCGCGACGTACAGGACGGTCAGAGCGGCGAGCGCGCCGAGCACCGGCCACGTCAGCGGCACCAGGCCCAGCGGGCCGCCGACCGGCGTGTACGGCAGCGCCACCGTCAGCACGGCCACCGCCACGCTCGTCAGCAGCAACGGCCTGGACGGACGGCTGCGGAAGAACGGCCGCGCGGTCCTGAGCACGAGCATGACCGCCAGCTCGGTGGCCGTGGACTCGATGAACCAGCCGGTGCGGAAGACGCCGGCGCCGGCGTCCAGGCCCAGCCTGAGCACCAGGAAGGTGGCGATGTCGAACACCGAGCTGAGCAGCCCGAACACGATCATGAATGTGCGGATCCCGCTCAGGTTCCACGATCGGGGACGTCGAAGCTGCTCTGGATCGACCTGGTCGGTGGCGATCGTGGTGCCCGGGATGTCGGACAGGAAGTTGAGCAGCAGGATCTGGCGCGGCAGCAGCGGCAGGAACGGCAGGAACGCCGAGGCGGCGGCCATGCTGAGCATGTTGCCGAAGTTGGCGCTGATGGTGACCCGGACGTACTTGAGGGTGTTGGCGAACGTGCGCCGGCCCAGGCGCACCCCGTCGACGATCACCTTCAGGTCCTTGTCCAGCAGCACGATCGCGGCCGACTGCTTGGCCACGTCCACGGCCGTGTCGACGGAGATGCCGACGTCGGCGGCGTGCAGGGCAGGGGCGTCGTTGATGCCGTCGCCGAGGAAGCCCACGGTGGCGCCGGAGGCGCGCAACGCGCGGACGATCCGCTCCTTGTGCAGCGGCTCGACCTCGGCGAACACCTGGCCGCCCGCGACGCGGGCGGCCAGGGCGTCCTCGTCCAGCCGGTCGAGGTCGGCGCCGGTCAGCACCTCGCCGCCGAGGCCGACCTCGCGGGCGATGCGTTCGGCGGCCAGCCGGTTGTCGCCGGTGATCAGGCGTACGGAGATGCCCAGGCCGGCCAGGTCGCGTACGGCTTCGGCGGTGCCCTCCTTGGCCGGGTCGTGGAAGGCGAGCACTCCCACCAACGTCATCCCGCTCTCGTCGGCGACGGTGGCGGTGGAGCGGCCGGGGAGGACGGCGATGGCCAGGCCGAGCGCGCGGAAGCCATCGCGGCTTAACTCGGCGAAACGTCCCATGACCGCCTCGCGCACCGCCTCCAGCGGCACGGTGCCCTCGTCCGTACGGGCGGTCGTGCAGGCGGCGAGCACTGACTCCAGGGCGCCCTTCGTGATCAGCGTCGGGACGCCGGCCTCGTCCACGAGCACGGACAGGCGCTTGCGCTGGAAGTCGTAGGGCACCTCGTCGAGCCGCGCCGCCGCGTCGAGCGGCGGCGCGCCCGCCAGGACGGCCTCGTCCAGAGGGTTGGCGAAGCCGTGCTGGAGCCCGGCGTTGAGGCGGGCCAGCCGCAGCACCTCCCCGCTCGGCTCGCCGCCGACTCCGGTCGCCTGGTCCAGCCGCACCGCGCCGGCGGTGAGCGTGCCCGTCTTGTCGGTGCACAGCACGGTCATCGCGCCGAAGTCCTCGATCGCGTCCAGCCGCTTGACGATGACGTGCTCGGCGGCCATCTTACGGGCGCCGGCCGACAGGCTGACGGCCACGATCGCGGGCAGCAGCTGCGGCGTCAGGCCGACGGCCAGCGCGAGGGAGAACAGCAGCGCGTCCACGACGGGACGGTCGAGCACGACGTTGACGACGAAGATGGCGGTGACCAGCACGACCATCGCCCGTACGAGGAGCAGGCCGAAGCGGGTCATGCCGCGCTCGAAGCGGGTGGTGACGTCGTGTCCGGCCAGTTCGGCGGTCAGCTCGGCGAACTTGGTCGCGCGGCCGGTGCGCAGGACGGTCGCGGTGGCGGTACCGCTGGCGACGTGGGTGGCGGCGTACAGCTCGGCCGCGACGCCCTTCTCGGCGGGGAACGACTCGCCGGTCAACGCCGACTCGTCCACCAGCAGGCTCTGGGCACGTTCGACGGCGCAGTCGGCCGGGACGATGTCTCCTGCCCGCAGCACCAGCACGTCGCCTGGGACCACTTCCTCGGCGGGCACGGACACCTCGCGGCCATCCCTGATCGCCTCGGTCTCCACGCGGACACGGGCCAGCAGGGCGTCGACGGCGCTCCCGGCTGAGTGTTCCTGCCAGAAGCCGAGCGCGCCGCTCGCGACAATGATCACCAGGATGATGAACCCGTCGGTCAGGTCGCCGAGCACCATCGACAGGATCGTGGCGGCGATCAGGATGAGCACGATGGGGCTGGTGAACTGGGCCAGCAGCAGCCGCAGCCCGCGGTGTCCGCGCGGCCCGGCCACCTGGTTCGGCCCGTGCAGCCGGAGCCGTCGCTGCGCTTCCAGGCTCGTCAGTCCGGGCTCTGCCGGTCTGTCCATGAGGACGTCCTCCTTCCAGGAGCTCCCCCAGCACAGCAGGGCCGCCCGCCCGGTTCAGGAGTCGTACGGCATGGATGCGACGGACCTTCGTCCTTGTCGTGCATGTCCGCCGGGGCACAGCGAAACGCCCACCCCCGGGTGCTGAGGGGGTGGGCGTGTCCTGGTGCGCACTACTTCAGCCAGGCGTTGCGGCGGACGATCGGCAGGTTGCCCAGCCCGAGCGTGCCGCCCGCGCCGGTCATGGCCAGGCCGATCAGGACGATGGCGTAGATGATGTGCTCGTCCAGGAACGGGTTGTTGGCCAGCGGGAGCTCGGCCGCCCACATCAAGGTCAGCATGAGGGTGCCGGTGATCGCGGCGATCCGGGTGCCGACGCCCAGGACCAGCGCGAGGCCGATGCCGAGCAGGCCGGCCATGAACAGCCAGTCCACCCACGCCTGTCCGGCCAGGGTCGAGAACAGCCCGCCGAGCGCGTTCTCGCCGGTGCCCTTGAGGAAGCCGGTCGTCGGGCTGCCGCCCGCGATCCACGCCTTGCCTGCCGGGGTGGCGAACCCCCAGCCGAACGTCTTGTCCAGGAACGCCCACAGGAAGATCCAGCCGATCGCGATCCGGGCGACCGCCCAGACGTACTCGACCGGGCGGCGTCCGGCGGTGGTGGCGCCCGTGTGCGTGACGGGCCTGTCGATCGTGGTGGCCATGACGGCCCCCTTTCCTTGGCGGCGCCTGATCCTCTTGCGCACTTCCATCACACCGCTTCCGGTGACTCGCCTGAAGTGCCGCACGGCCCTCGTGCGGAGGACCTTGGTCCTGCGTCCGCGCGCCTCGAATCGTGGGGCCGCGACCATGACCGGGATCGCCGCGACGGGCTGTCCTGGGAGCAGGACGTGACCGTGCGCTGTGCCCGGGGCGGAGCTGATCGTCGGCGTGGCTCACGCCATCCGCTGGGCCATCTCGACCAGGCGGTTGGCGTAGCCCCACTCGTTGTCGTACCAGCCGAAGACCTTGACCAGGTCTCCGCTCGCCTGGGTGAGCGGGGAGTCGAACACACAGGAGGACGCGTCGCCGATGACGTCACGGGAGACGAGCGGGGCGGTGCTGTAGCGCAGGACGCCGTGCAACTCGTCCTCAGCCGCGGCGGCGAAGGCGTCGTTCACCTCCTGCGCGGTGACCGGCCTGGAGAGCTGCGCGGACAGGTCGGTGATCGAGCCGTCCTCGACCGGCACCCGGATGGCTGGCGCCCGTGGCCTGGCCACCGGCAGCGTCCACCGCTATCTCGGCTACGGGTTCTGGGCGCTGACCGCGGCGCTGATCG
>NZ_JBSFGJ010000337.1:0-10199 GCF_053596515.1 Nonomuraea sp. NPDC001684 | reverse complement strand
GACCAACTACTGGGGCTACAACACGATGGCCTACCTGGCCCCGCACGGCCGCTACTCCGGCTCCGGCACCCGCGGCCAGCAGGTGCTGGAGTTCAAGGCCATGGTGCGGGCGCTGCACGAGGCGGGCATCGAGGTCATCCTCGACGTGGTCTACAACCACACCGCCGAGGGCGACCACATGGGCCCCACGCTGGGCTTCCGGGGCATCGACAACGTCAACTACTACCGCCTGCACGACGGCGACCGGCGGTACTACCTCGACTACACCGGGTGCGGCAACTCGCTCAACGTGCGCTCGCCGCACGCGCTGCAGCTCATCATGGACTCGCTGCGCTACTGGGTGCTGGAGATGCACGTCGACGGCTTCCGCTTCGACCTGGCCTCGGCCCTGGCCAGGGAGCTGCACGACGTCGACCGGCTGAGCGCGTTCTTCGACCTCATCCAGCAGGACCCGGTGATCTCGCAGGTGAAGCTGATCGCCGAGCCCTGGGACGTCGGGCCGGGCGGCTACCAGGTCGGCAACTTCCCGCCGCTCTGGACGGAGTGGAACGGCAAGTACCGCGACATCGTGCGCGACTTCTGGCGGGGCACCAACTCCGCGCTCCCCGAGTTCGCCTCCCGCCTGACCGGCTCGGCCGACCTGTACGAGTCCTCCGGCCGCCGCCCGGTGGCCTCGATCAACTTCGTCACCTGCCACGACGGCTTCACCCTGACCGACCTGGTCTCCTACGACCACAAGCACAACGAGGCCAACGCCGAGGAGAATCGCGACGGCACCAACGACAACCGGTCCTGGAACTGCGGCGCCGAGGGCCCGGTGGAGGACCCGCACATCGTCGCCCTCCGCCGCCGCCAGCGCCGCAACTTCCTGACCACGCTGTTCCTGTCGCAGGGCGTGCCGATGCTCTCCCACGGCGACGAGATCGGCCGCACCCAGCGGGGCAACAACAACGCCTACTGCCAGGACAACGAGCTGGCCTGGATCGACTGGTCGATGCTGCACGCCGAGTCCGACCTGCTGGAGTTCGTCAAGACGTTGTCGAAGCTGCGCCGCGAGCACCCGGTCTTCCAGCGTCGCCGCTTCTTCCACGGCCGCCATCCCGACAACGGCAAGCGCGACCTGGTCTGGCTGACCCCGGGCGGCAAGGAGATGACGGCCGGCGACTGGCACACCGGCTACGCCAAGTCGCTGATGGTCTACCTCAACGGCGAGGCCATCACCGAGCCGGGCCCGCGCGGCGAGCGGATCGTGGACGACTCCTTCCTCCTGCTCATCAACGCCCACCACGAGAACCTGTCGTTCACGCTGCCCGGGCCGGAGTTCGGGTCCGAGTGGCTGCCGGTGCTCGACACCTGTCACGACGTGGTGGAGGAGGCGTTCGGCGACGAGCGGTGGCGGGCGGGCGACCTGGTGGCGGTGACCGGCCGGTCCTTCCAGGTCCTGCGGCTGCCCAGGGAGCCGCAGACGCCCTAGCCGCCGGGCCGATGTCGCCGGCGGGCCGTCAGAAGACGCGGGCGATGCCGGCCGTGACGAGGAGCAGCGCGAACGTGGTCACCCCGGCCACGCCGTGCAGGACCACGGCGAGCACCGGGAAGCCGGTGGCCCGGCGCTGGTGGCGTCCGCCGCCGAGCCAGCGGGTGAACATCGTGAAGCCCAGCAGCGCGGCCACGGTGAGCCCGCAGAGGGCGAGCCAGGCCAGCGGGGCGCGGCCGGTCAGCAGGTAGGCCACCCAGCAGGCCAGCGACGCGGCCGCGAGCGCCGGATGGGACAGCAGCAGCGTCACCGGGAAGCGGGTGACCTTGGCCTCCTGGCGGCGCAGGCCGCCGGCCGAGAGCCAGCGGTAGAGCAGGTAGATCCCGATCAGGGCGGCGATCGTCCATGTGACGGCGGTGAGCAGGCCCATGTCCCCTCCCGGCGAGGCTCTGCCGCCACCGTATGCAGACTCCGGGCCTTTCGTCCTTCAGTTACTCAAAAGTGCTGTCAGCCGCAAAACCCCCGGGGACGGTTTGTCGGTGGGGTGTGCCAAGGTAGAGGAGTGCGGCGCATCTATCCCGACTTTCAAGACAATCCGGACATCCCCGAGGCGTACGCCTACCCCGAGGGGCGGCCCTGGCTGCGACTCAACATGGTCTCCAGCGCCGACGGCGCGGCGTGGCTGCAGGGGCGCTCGGGCGGGCTGTCGAGCAGGGGCGACAAGCGCATCTTCGCCGTCCTGCGCGGGTTGTCCGACGTGATCGTCGCGGGGGCGGCGACCGTCCGCACCGAGGGCTACGGCCCGGTCAAGCCGCGCGCCTCCTGGTCGTCGATCCGGGCCGGGCGTCCCGACGTGCCGCCGATCGCGGTGATCACCCGCAGCCTCGACCTCGACCTCGACGGCGAGCTGTTCACCGACGCGACCAACCCGACGATCGTGATCACCTGCGAGTCCGCGCCCGCCGAGCGCCGCAAGCTGGCCGGCCGGCGGTCCGACCTGATCATCGCCGGCGACGACGGCGTCGACATGCGGCTGGCCGTGCGCGAGCTGCACGAGCGCGGCCTGACCCGCGTCCTGTGCGAGGGCGGCCCGCGCATCAACGCGCAGCTGTCGGCCGACGACCTCATCGACGAGTTGTGCCTGTCGGTGAGTCCCATGCTGGTCGCGGGCGGCGCGGCCCGCATACTGAACGGCGTGGCCGCGCAGGTCCCGCTTGACCTCCGCCAGGTCCTGGAAGAGGAGGGGGTCCTCTTCTGCAGATACACGAGGGAGCAGAGCCCATGACCGAGCAGCCCGTCGAAGAGCCGGAGCCGGTGCCCAACCTCCCGGTCCGGCCGCCCGTGCCGCCGATGCTGGCCAAGCCGGTCAAGGCCATGCCCAAGCAGGACGGCACCCTGTTCTACGAGCCCAAGTGGGACGGCTTCCGCTGCATCGTGTTCAGGGACGGCGACGAGGTCTACCTCGGCAGCCGCAACGAGCGTCCATTCACCCGCTACTTCCCCGAGCTGGTCGAGGCGGTCAAGGCCGAGCTGCCCGGCAAGGTGGTGATCGACGGCGAGATCGTGCTGCCCCGGGGGGCGCAGCTCGACTTCGACGCCCTCCAGCAGCGCATCCATCCGGCCGCCTCGCGGGTCAAGCTGCTCTCGGAGCAGACGCCGGCCCAGTTCATCGCCTTCGACCTGCTGGCCGTGGGCGAGGAGTCGCTGATGGAGGAGCCGTTCGCCGAGCGGCGGCGGCGGCTGGAGGAGCTGTTCCCGCACCAGGGCGGGTCCGTGCGGCTGACGCCGGTCACCACCGCCGACGAGCAGGCGCGCGAATGGTTCGACGCCTTCGAGGGGGCGGGCCTCGACGGCATCATCGTCAAGCCGGGCGACCAGCCGTACGTGCCGGACAAGCGCACGATGTTCAAGGTCAAGCACGAGCGCACGGCCGACGTGGTGATCTGCGGCTACCGCGAGCACAAGACCGGGCCCATCGTCGGCTCGCTGCTGCTCGGCCTCTACGGCGACGACGGCCGGCTGCATCACGTGGGCGTGGCGGCCTCGTTCCCCATGGCGCGCCGGGCCGAGCTGGTGGAGGAGCTCAAGCCGTACCTGGCGGAGCTGAGCGAGCACCCGTGGGGCCACTGGGCCGAGCAGGCCACGGCCAACGCCGGGCAGCCGGCGGCGGGGCCCGCGACCGGCGGGCAGCGGGTGCCGGGCGCGGTGTCGCGGTGGAACGCCAAGAAGGACCTGTCGTTCATCCCGCTCCGGCCCGAGCTGGTGATCGAGGTGGCCTACGACCAGATGGAGGGCGACCGGTTCCGGCACACGGCGCACTTCCGGCGGTGGCGGCCCGACCGCACGCCCGAGTCGTGCACGTACGAGCAGCTGGAACGGCCGGTCAGCTACGACCTCGACGACATCCTCGCCCGTTAGGGGGCAAAGCGGTCTAGTCTCTCCCTTATGACCACCGGTGATGAGCTCAAGGCGGCCGTGTCCGCGCGGCGCGACCTCGGCCCCGACTTCGAGGACGCCCTGGTGGAGTCGTTCCTCGACAAGGTGGGCCAGGAGGTCGACCGGCGGGTCGACGAGCGCCTGGCCGGCACGGCCCCGCGCGCCAAGGCGCCCGCCAGGGGGTCCGACGGCCAGCGGCTGGCGCTGGCGATCGTCTCGCTCTCGCTGGGCACGCTGTCCACGGTCGCGCTCGCCTTCGCGGGGGGCGGACGGGCGATGGCGCTGATCCCGATCTGGGTCGGGATCATCATCGTGAACGTCGTCTTCAACGGCTCCCGCGAGAAGTAACCCCCTCCGGGGGCGGGCTTCCGGGTCAGGTCAGCCAGATGAGGCCGGCGAAGCGGCCGCCGGGCTGTTCGCGGCGGTGGGAGTAGAGCTCGGCGGACTCGATGGTGCAGCGCGCGTCGTGCCGCACGTCGGCGACGCCCGCCGCCCTGAGCTGGGACTCGATCCCGGCCCGCAGGTCGAGCGCCGGGGTCCCCCACGACGTCGTGGACCACGTCGGCGGCACCTTCGAGGCCACCTGCTCGCGCAGGTCCTCGGGCACCTCGTAGCAGCGGCCGCAGGCGCCGGGGCCGATCAGCGCGACCATCCGGCCCGGCCGGGCGCCCTTGGCCGCCATGGCCTCGACCAGGGCGGTGGCCACGCCCGCCTCCGTGCCGGGACGTCCGGAGTGGGCGGCGCCGACCATGCGCGCCTCGGGGTCGGCCACCAGCACGGCCGGGCAGTCGGCGCCCAGCGAGGCCAGCGCCAGGCGCGGCTCGGTGGTGAACACGCCGTCGAGCGGCGGCGGGTCGGCGCCGAACGGCTCGCTCACGTAGGCGACGTCGGCGCCGTGGACCTGGCGCATGTAGACGACGGCGCGCACGCCCAGCTCGGCCGCCAGGCTCTCGCGGTTGGCCCGTACGGCCGCCGGGTCGTCGCCGACCATGCCGCCGAGGTTGCGTGAGCCGTACGGCGGGGCGCTGACCCCTCCGTGGCGGTCGGTGACGACGGCGTGCACTCCGGGGGCCAGCAGCATGCCCCGATCCTATCCGGGCTGAGGCGAGAAGCCGGGGCCGCCCGGGGAGTCGCCGGGCTGTGGGGAGGAGCCGGGCTGTGGGGAGGAGCCGGGCTGCGGAGAGGAGCCGGGCTGTGGGGAGGAGCCGGGGCCGCCCGGGGAGGAGCCGTGCAGGATGGTGCCGGGCGGGCGGCCGAGCTCCAGGTACATGTTCACCTCGTCGAAGCGCCATTCGCCCACCTCGACCACGTTCGGCAGCCGCCCCCACTCGCGGAACCCGAGGCTCTGGTACAGCGCGATCGCGCCGTGGTTGTTGCCGCGCGCCCGCAGCGTGAGCGTCTCGATGCCGGCGGCGCGGGCGTCGTCCGCGAGACCGGACACGACCACCCGGCCGAGCCCGAGCCCGCGTGCCTGCGGGTGGGCCATGACCTTGCCGATCTCGCCGGAGTGCCGGAAGACCGCCTCCTGGCCGCGCCGCCACAGGCCCATGGCCTGCACCGTGCCGTCGACCGTGGCGAGGGCGAGCCGCCCCTCGCCCTTCCTGGCCATCGCGAGCGTGGACTCCACCCAGGGGTCGGTCTCGTCCCTGGTGGGCGGCGCGAGGTAGCCGACCGCGCCGCCCAGCTCGACGACGGCGTGCAGCACGCGGTGGACGGCGGCGAGCAGGGGCTCGTCGGCGGTTTCCGGCCAGGTCAGGTCGATTTTCACGGAAGACCATTATGCCCCGATCCATCCGGGACTGGCCCGCTCATGGCAAGCAAGCATATGCTTGGGCGCGTGCCTGACTACCGCAATCTCATCGGCGGCGAGCTGGTCCCCGCGGACCGGACGATGGACACCGTCAACCCCGCCACGGGCGAGGCGTGGGCCCGGATCCCGGCCAGTGGCGCGCGCGAGGCCGAGGCCGCCGTGGCGGCGGCGCGGGCGGCCTTCCCCGCCTGGTCGGCCATGCCCGCCCTGGGCCGGGCGCACTTCCTGCGCAAGGTGTCGGAGGTGTTCACCCGGCACGCCGAGGAACTGGCCCGGCTGGAGACCCGCGACAACGGCCGCATCCTGCGCGACACGCTCAAGAAGGACCTGCCGGGCATGGCGTACCTGTGGCAGCTGGCCGCCGGGCAGTGCCTGGAGGCGGTCAAGGGCGACACCGTCCTGCTCGGGCCCGACACGCTCGGGCTGACGCGGCGCGAGCCGTACGGGGTGGCGGTCTGCATCATCCCCTGGAACTCCCCCATCTCCACCTTCTCCGCCAAGGCGGCCTACGCCCTGGCCGCCGGGAACACGGTGATCGTCAAGCCCGCCGAGCAGGCCGGCGCGTCGGTGCTGCGGCTGGGCGAGCTGCTGGCCGAGGTGTTCCCGCCGGGCGTGCTGAACATCGTCAGCGGGCTCGGGGAGGAGGTCGGCGACGCGCTCGTCCGGCACCGGGACGTCGGCAAGATCAGCCTCACCGGCTCCACGGCCACCGGCCAGGCCATCACCCGGGCCTCGGCGGACGCGCTGAAGCCGCTGACGTTCGAGCTGGGCGGCAAGTCGCCCAACATCGTCTTCCCGGACGCCGACCTGGACGCCGCCGCGCAGGGCGTCACCGTGAACTCCGTCTACACCGGCAACGCCGGGCAGGTGTGCGTGGCCGGCTCACGCATCCTCGTCCACCGGTCGATCTGGGACGACCTGCTCGGGCGGATCAGGCACATCTGCGCCGGGCTGGTCCTGGACGACCCTCTCGACCTGGCCACGACCATGGGCCCGATCGTGTCGGCCGGGCAGTTCGAGCGGGTGCGCTCGTACCTGGAGACGGCCGAGAAGGAGGGGGCCGAGCTGGTCTTCGGCGGGCGGTCGGGGGCCGAGGTGGTGCCCGGCCTGCCGGGCGGCTACTGGGTGGCGCCCACGCTCTACACGACCGAGGACAACGGCCTGCGCATCTGCCAGGAGGAGATCTTCGGGCCGGTGGCGGTGGCCATCCCGTTCGAGAGCGACGAGCAGGCGCTGGAGATCGCCAACGACTCGCCGTACGGGCTGGCGGCCGGGGTGTGGACGCGGGACCTCGGACGAGCGCACCGGTTCGTGCGGGATCTGCAGAGCGGCACCGTGTGGGTGAACACCTACCGCCAGATGCCTCCGGGCCTGCCGTTCGGCGGCGTGAAGGACAGCGGGTACGGCCACGATTCCGTCCTGGAGTACACCCGGGAAAAGGCGGCCATCATCCAGATTTAGTTAGATAGATTCCCTCCATGAGCGAGGGGATCAACGACCAGTCCGAGCTGACCGAGCTGTCCGAGGCAGCCGCCCAGTCGCGGGCGTCCGTGCTGCGCAGCCGAGCCGAATCGTACATCGCGCTGTCGCGGCACGAGGCCGCTATCGCCGATCTGACCGAGTCGATAACGCTGGTCCCGGACAACGCCCGGGCCTGGCGGCTGCGCGGCGAGAGCCATCGGGTCATCGAGCGGTACGAGGCCGCCCTGGCCGACTTCGACGAGTCGTTGAGACTGGAACCCGACAGCGCGTACGCGCTGGGCTCGCGCGGCCAGGCGTACGCGGCGCTCGGCCGGCTGGAGGAGGCGATGGACGACTTCGACCACGCGCTCACCCTCGCCCCCGAGTCCCTGTGGATCCTGGAGGCCAAGGCCGACGCCCTGGTGGACATGGACCGGCTGGACGAGGCCCTGGACGAGCACGCCAAGATCATCGCGTTGAACGAGGAGCTGGCGTACTCGTGGGTGGCGCGCGGTGACCTGTACCAGCGCATGCACCTCTACAGCGAGGCCATCGCCGACTACACCAGGGCCCTGGAAGCCGACCCCGATCACGTGCGGGCGCTCAGCCGGCGCGGCGAGGCGCTGCGCATGACCGACCGCTACCAGGAGGCGCTGGCCGACCTGAACCGCGCGGTCGAGCTCGACCCCGACAACGACCGCGCGTTCGGCAGCCGGGGCGCGGTGCTGAGCGAGATGGGCGACAACGAGGCCGCGCTGCGCGACCTGGACCGCGCCATCGAACTGGACCCCGAGTACATCTGGGCCTACCGGGTGCGCGGCGAGATCTTCCAGGAGATGGAGCGGCACGAGGAGGCGGTGAACGACTTCACGCTGGCCCTGCGCCTGGAGTTCGGCGACGACTAGGCCGTCGCGAGCGGCGGGCCGCCCCGGAGGGCGGCCCGCCGTCGTCAAGGCACCTCTTTGACAGCGCCTTGTGTCAGAGCGCCAGCAGGGCGTTCACCGGCAGGCGGCTGTCGGACAGCGGCCGTACGGCGATGCGCAGCAGGGCCAGCGCGTTGTCGTCGCCGGCGATGCGGTTGGCGCTGAGCCCGCCGCACGCCTGGCAGTGGTGGATGATCAGCCACTCCCCGTCCGGCCTGACGGTGACGCTGAGCGCCGCCATCGGGCCCCGGCAGCCCGCCCGCCGGTCCCCCGGGATCCGGTGGTCGACGTGCAGGCTGGTCAGGCAGTGCGGGCAGTGGTTGCGGTGCGCCGTGCCGGGCGCGTCCATCGGTACGTCCAGCCGGCAGCCGACGCAGCGGAACGCGTCGCCGCGCTCGTCACGTCGCACGGCCTTGGGCTGTTGCGGCCTGGCCCGGCCAGGGTTTCTCCTGGGCATGTCACAGGTCGCCGAACGCTTCGAGCGGGAACGGCGGCTGCGCGAGCGGGCGTACGGCCATGCGCATGAGGATGAGCTGGTTGTCGTCCCCGCAGATCGGGTTGGACGTCAGCTCGCCGCAGCGCGAGCAGCGATGGATGATCATCCAGTCGCCGGTGCGGAGGACCGCGATGGAGATCGGGTTCATCCGCGACCGGCACTCCGACGGGCCGCCCTCCACCCGGTCGAGCACGTGCAACGAGTGCAGGCAGCTCGGACAGTGGTTACGGCGGACGCCGCCGGGCGCGTACGCGGCGACGGTCAGGCCGCAGCGGACGCAGGCGAAGGTGTCGGTGCTGATGATGGAACGAGGTTTGCCGTTGGCAGACAACCTGGGTTCTCCTTGCCGGATTTGTCGTGAAAAAGGCAGCAAGGGAGCGCCGAGCGGGCCTCACAGGCACGCTGGTGCCACAGGCGGTCCGGCCCATTGAGGCCAGGACTTCAGATGCTCGTCCTCAGGCTCTGGAACACAGGGAGGCGAGCACACCCGCGGCACGAGAGAGGCGCGCTGGGCGCCGTGCCGGTCATCAACCCACCTCCACAAGTCGCACCGAACAGGACGGTTGCCAGGCTAACCGCCCCCTCCGGTCGCGCGCCAACGGTTTTCCCGGGCCCTGGAGATCGACCGAATATCGTTCTAGTGTTCGTCCATGGGGATCGGGCTGACCGAGGAACACCGGGCGCTGGCGGCCTCCGTGCGGGGGCTGGCGGGGCGTACCGTCGAGCACCGGGCGCTGGCCGGGCAGGGGCTGCTGGGGCTGCACCTGCCGGAGGAGCACGGCGGGCAGGGGTACGGGCTGGTCGAGTTGTGCGTGGCGCTGGAGGTGCTGGGCGAGCTTCGGGTGGCGGGGCCGTACCTGCCGGGTGTGCTGGCCTCGGCGGCGCTCGCCCGGTCCGGGAGGCCGCCCGCGCCCGGCCTGCTGCGCGGGCTGGCCGACGGGTCGCTGACGGCGGCCGTCGTGCTCGGGCCGCTCACCCTCGGGGCCGCCGTGGCGCTCGGGCCGCTCGCCCTCGGGTCGTCCGGGGCCGACCTGTTCCTCGTGCCGCACGGTGACGGGTGGGCGCTGCTCGACCGGGCCGGCGTGCGCGCCGAGCCCGCCGAGGGCGTCGACCTGGACCGGGACCTGTGCACGGTCACGGCCGTCGCGGGCCGCGACGTCCCGCCGGAGCGCCTGCTGGGGCCGGTGCCGGTGCGCGAGCTGGCCGCGGTGCTGCTGGGCGCCGACGCGTGCGGCACCGCCGCCTGGGCGGTCGGCGCGGCCGCCGCCCACGCCAAGGTACGCGAGCAGTTCGGCCGCCCGATCGGCCAGTTCCAGGGCGTCAAGCACCGGGTGGCGGCCGCCCTGGTGGCCTTGGAGCAGGCCCGCGCCGCCGTCTGGGACGCCGCCCGCGCCTTGGACACCCCACCTACGGACGCCCCGCCCGCGGACGGGCCCGCCGGGCTCGGCGGGCTCGGCGGGCTCGGCGGGCTCGGCGGGCTCGGTGACGACGTGCGGCTGGCCGTCGGCCGAGTCGACCCGCACCACCACGCGACCGCTGGCCGACCCCGGCTGGAGAGGCGACGCCAGTGGCCGAGCCGACCTGGAGGGCGACGACACC
>NZ_JBSFGJ010000336.1:0-10204 GCF_053596515.1 Nonomuraea sp. NPDC001684 | reverse complement strand
GCGGCTCGACGAACGCGCCCACGGCCGTGCGCACGACCACGTCGCCGCCGGTGGCCGCCACCGCACCCGCGTACCAGGTGGCCGGTCCTGACGGGTCGAAGGCGACGGCCACGTCCGCGGCGCCGTGGGCGGGGACGGTCACCGTGTCGCGGTCCAGCTTGAGCGTCTGCTCGGGGGCGGTGCCGCGGTGGGCCGCGATGCTCGCGCGCAGGGTCAGCGTCACCGGCTGGTCGCCGTCGTTGGTGTAGGTGATCTTCCTGGTGATCGGGCCGCTCTGCGGGGAGCTCAGGAAGCCGAAGTCGAGGTTGCCCGAGCCGCGTACCTGCTGGGTGACCGCTCTGGCCACGTCGATGCGCCCGGCGCCCTGCTGGTAGGCGGTCAGGCCGTCGTCCTTGGCGGTGCCGATGAGCGCCGCCTTGAGCTGCGGGCCCGTCCAGTCGGGGTGTTGCCCGGCGAGGATGGCCGCCGCGCCCGACACGTGCGGGGTCGCCATCGAGGTGCCGGAGGCGGCGGTGTGGAGCTCGTCCACGGGCGAGCCCATCGACGTCCCCCGCGCGCGGGCCGCGACGATGCCGACGCCGGGCGCGACCACGTCGGGCTTGAGCCCGTAGTCGAACGGGGCCGGGCCTCTGCTGGAGAAGGGGGCCAGTCTCTCCTCACGGTCGACCGCGCCGACCGTCAGCGCCGCCGCCGCGGATCCCGGCGCGTTGACGGTACGGCTGCCGCCGTCGTTGCCGGCGGCCACGACGAACAGCGCGCCCGTCTCGGCGCTGAGCGTGTTCACCGCCTGGTTGACGGGGCCGTTCTGGTCCTCGTACTCGCCGCCGATGCTGATCGAGACCACCTTGGCCTGCGTGGCGGCCCACTGCATGCCCGCGATGACCTGCGACGAGGTGCCCGTGCCCGACGAGCTGAGCACCTTGCCCACCAGGAGCGTCGCCTCGGGCGCCACGCCCGTGTACCGGCCGGAGCCGGCGATCGTGGAGGCGACGTGGGTGCCGTGGCCGTGGCCGTCGCGGGCGTCGGGATCGTCGGTGAAGTTGGCCGTCGCCCCGATCCGGCCGGCCAGGTCGGGGTGGTCGGGATCGACGCCGGTGTCGAGCACGGCGACCTTGACGCCCTTGCCCTTGTAGCCGGCGGCCCAGGCCAGCGGCGCGCCGATCTGTGGCACGCTCTTGTCGAGCACGGCCTTCATCTTGCGGTCGAGCCAGATCGCCGTCGGCGCGGTCGCGCGCGCGGATGGGGACACGGCGGGGGACGGGGTGGGTGATGCGGTGGGGGACGCAGTGGAGGACACGGCGGCCGCGGCCCAGAACTCCCGCGCCGCCTTCTTGTCCACCTTGACGGCGGCGCCTCCGACGCTGGCCAGGGCGACGGGCGAGGCGGTGGCCGGGAGCGCGTCGGCCCGTGCCGACAGCGTCGCGGCGGCCTGCTCGGCGGCGCCGTACTGGACGATGACCGGCAGGGTCGGGCGTTCGGCGTCGGTGTAGCCGTTGGCGGCCAGGTACGCCACGTCGAACAGGCCCTTGTCCACCTGGCCCGAGGCCACCGGGGCCAGCGCGTCGGAGGGGAAGACGTAGAAGGAGTCGCCCTTGCGCAGGGTCATGAAGGACACCGGCGCTCCTCCGGCGCGCCTGGCCGGTTTCACGTCGGCGCGCGGGGTGCCGTCGGCGGCCTTGCCGTACGTCACCACGTCGCCGGTGATCAGGGTGAGCTGGGTGGCGGCGGGTAAGGCGCCCGGGGCGGGGGCCGGGGTGTCGGCGGACTCGGGTGAAGGGGAGGGCGTGGCCATCCCCATGGACAGGACCAACCCCAACGCGGTCAGCCCGGCGAGCGGGCGGCGAGCCATGGTTCTCCTCGGAGTAGTTCATGATCGAGCACACAAAACCTCCCATTCCGCGCCATATCCGGAAAGATGACCTTTCGTCCTCTTCACGCCGTTGGCGGGAAGAGGACACGATGGGCGCATGCTCGAATCCCTAGGCCTGTCGACGGCCGAAGAGGCGCTGTACCAGACGCTGATCGAGGTCTCGCCGATCACCGCCGCCGACCTTGAGCGGCTGGCCGGCCCGCAGGCCGCGCTCTGCGCGAGGCTCCAGGAACTCGGCCTGGTCACCCGGCTGCCGGAGGACCCGCCCAGGTACGCCGCGGTCGCCCCGAGCATGGGCCTCGACGCGCTGATCAGCGCCAGGGCCAGGGCGCTGACCGCCGCCCGGGGCCGCATCGCCGGGCTCAGCGCCGCCTTCCACCGGGCGGGCACCGAGCGCGACGCCGCCGGGCTGGTCGAGGTGGTGATCGGCAGGCAGGCGGTGAACGACCGCTTCGAGCAGCTCCAGCGGGAGACGCGCCGCTCGATCCGGGTGTTCGACGCGCCGCCGTACGTGGGGGTGGTCGGGGCGAACGCGCGCGAGTTCGACCTGCTGGCAAGGGGCGTGAACTACCGCGTCCTGTACGACAGGAAGGCGATGGAGCTGCCCGGGGCGCTGACGGTGGTCACCGACTACATCACCGCCGGCGAGCAGGCCCGGGTCGGCGAGGTGCCGATGAAGCTCGTCCTGAACGACCGGCCGACGGCGATCGTGCCGCTGCGGCACGACCGGCACCTGGTCGAATCCGCGCTGGTGGTGCACGACCCGACGCTGCTGGAGGCGCTCGGCGCGCTGTTCGAGATGAACTGGCAGCGCGCCGTCCCGCTGGGCGTGCGGCAGGGGCAGGCCCGGCTGCCCGAGGAGCGGAGCCCCGCCGACGCGCACGAGGACCTGCTGCCGCTGCTCATCTCCGGGCTGACCGACGCGGCCATCGGCGCGCAGCTCGGCTGGAGCGTGCGCACGGTGCGCAGGCGGGTGCAGGCGATGATGGTCCAGCTCGACGTGCAGACCCGGTTCCAGGCCGGCTACCAGGCCGTCCTGCGCGGCTGGCTGCGGTGACGCTCGAAGCGCTCGGGCTGGGCCCGGCCGAGGAGGAGCTCTACGAGCTGCTCGTCGAGTGCTCGCCGGCCACCCTCGACCGGCTCGCCGCGGGCTTCGCCGGCTCCGGCCTGCCCGCGCTGCTGGCCGGGCTGGAGAGCAAGGGCCTGGTCGACCGGCTGCCGGACGAACCGGCGCGGTACGTCGCCGTCGCCCCCGACGTCGCGCTCGACGCGTTGCTCACCGTCGCCGAAGAGGGGCTCGCGCGAGCCAGGGAGCGCGCCGCCGACCTGGACGACGCCTTCCAGCAGCGCGCCTCCGGGCAGCAGCCGCCGCTGGTCGTGGAGGTGATCACCGGCGCCGCCGCGGTGCGGCAACGCCTCCTCCAGCTCCAGCGCGCGGCCCGCCACCAGGTACGCACCTTCTCCCAGCCGCCGTACTTCGACCGGCACGCCAGCGTGGCCGCCCACCGCGAGCTGCTGGAACGCGGCATCACCAGCCGGGTCATCTACGAGCGCGACTTCATCGACCGGCCGGGCGCGCTGCGGCTGATCGAGGGGATGATCGGCGCGGGCCAGCTGGCGCGGGTGCTGCCCAGCCTGCCGATGAAGCTCTACCTGGTCGACGACCGGTTCGCGCTGCTGGTGCTGCGCTACGAGTCGCCCGACTCCGCGGCGCTCCTGGTGCACCCCTCGGGGCTGCTGGAGGCGCTGAGCAGGCTGTTCGAGGGGATCTGGGCGCGGGCGCTGCCGATGCGGCTGACCGGTTCGCGCGAGGCGCCGCAGGACGACGAACGGCTGATCGCCCTCCTGCTGACCGGCCTGACCGACGAGGCCATCGCCCGCCAGCTCGGCATCGGCTACCGCACCGCCCAGCGGCGCATCGCCGAGCTCATGGCCAGGCTCGGCGCCCACACCCGCTTCCAGGCCGGCGTGCAGGCCGCCCGCTCCCAGGCCCGGAGCGCCCCGCAGGACCCGCCCGGCCCGTAGGGGCGGCCGGGCTCATGAGCCTTCCGGGCCGGTCGGCGGTGGGGTGACGGTCGGCCGCCTGGTGCGCATGGCCACGGCCCCGAGTACGGCCATCGCCGCGAGACAGAGCCAGGCGAACACGTCGCCGATACGCGCATATATCGTCGGATCACTGGCGACAGGCACATACGCCGCCATCGTCTGCTGCCTGGTGGTGAAGTAGTCGGCCGAGGTGAGCGTCCGGCCCTGCGGGTCGAAGACCGCGGCCAGGCCGTTGCCGGCCTGCCGGATCAGCGAGTAGCCGTTCTCCACCGCCCGGACGGCCGCCTTCTCGGTGTGCGTGGCGCCGAAGCCGTACCAGTCGTTGGACGGCACCAGCATCAGGTCCACGTCGGCGGCCTGCCTCATCAGGGCGGGGAAGTCGGCGTCGAGCAGATGACGTTGGCCAGACGGCCGAACGGGGTGTCGGCGGTGGGCACCCTGCCGTCCCCGGGGGCGAACGGGTCCATGCCCGGCACCGGGCGGGCCTTCTCGTACGTCCACCGGGCCCGTCCGTTCGGATCGACGAGCACCGTCTCGTTGCGCATGTACGGCGGCGCGCCGGTGATCACGATCAACCCGGCGTCCACATAGCTGCCGGTCCGGACGGCGACCGCGGCGATCGCGTCGATCAGCCGCTGCTTGTCGGCCTCGCGTGCCGCGCCGCCCGCCTCGGGCCAGACCACGATCCTGGCTCCGGCGCTCGCCTCCCGTTCGGTGGCGGTCAGCAGGGAGTCGTTGACCGGGGCGAACGCCCGCCGAACCGTGTCGGGATCGGCCCCGGCGAGCTGTTCCGGCGAGGGGAAGCCGTTCAGGGCCTTGTCGGACGCCTCCAGAACCGAACGTGCGGGACTGACTCCCGGACGGCGGCTGCCACGCCTGCGCGACGCTCGTCCACCTCGACCGCAGGCGCGAGCCTGGGCGGCGGGTTCTTGCTCAAGAAGCCGGGGCTCGTCCCAGGCTTCTCCGCCGCAGGGTCAGGGCGGCCGCGGCGGTGAAGGCCAGGGCCGCGCACCCGAGCTGGGCAAGGGCCGTGAAGGTCGGCACCCACGGCAGGTCCCCGAGGTCGCCGAGGGCCGCCGCGGGCACGAACAGCAACAGCGCCGCCCGCCGCCCCACGGCCGACCGGCACGCGTACCCGGCCGCCAGCCCGACCACGACGAGCCACGGCACGGGTTTCCAGCTCACGATGTCCTGGTGGGTGATCACGTCCACCCAGCGCACGATGGCCTTGCTGGCGGTCAGCCCGACCACGGCGAGCGGCCCCCACAGCAGGAACGCGCGCCGCGGAACGGCCGTGATCGCGCGATGCGCCGCGGGCGCGAAGGCGATGGCGACGGACGCGAGCTGGGCCAGCAGGACCGGGCCGTGGTTGGGGAACAACAGTGTGTCCAGATCCAGGAGACCGGGAAATGGATCGCCTGCCTGATACAGCGCGAACGCGATCACGCCGAGCACGGCGATCCACCGCCGACCGAGCAGCACGGCCAGCACCGGCAGGGCCGCGATGACGATCGGCTCGGCCAGGTACAGGATCCAGGTCGGCCGCGCCACGGCGACCCCCGGGTTCCCCGCGGATTCGGCACCCCGGAGCAGTCCGGTCGCCAGCTCACCTGCCAGCATCAGGAACGGCCACAACGCCACGGCGAGCGCCAGCCCGGCGCGCCAGGCCGGCGAGGACACCGGGCCGAAGGCTCGCCGCCCGTGGACGCGCAGCGCGCCCCACAGTAAGTCCGCCGCGTCGGCCGGATGAGGACGGGTCTGGCCGGGCCGCGCTCCGGCGAGGAGCACGCCGATCATCTCTTCCTCATGCCGCGCCCGGTGGTCTCGCGGGTAGGTGGCCAGGAGGCGGCGGTAGCGGGCTTCGAGCAGGCTCATGCCGCTCCTCCCGCACCGATCGCGCGCAGGCGTGCGGTGGCCGCCTTGGCGTGCCTGCGCATCCGTTCGGCCTCCGCCGCCAGTCTCGCGGCGCCGTCGCCGGTCAGCCGGTAGTAGCGGCGCACCCGGCCGTCGACGATCTCCTCCCGGTCCTCGGTGATCAGGCCCTCTTCCTGGAGTCGGTCGAAAGCGGCGTACAGGGTGCCGGCGCGTAGGCGGACCTGGCCGTCCGAGATGCGCTCCACGTCGGTGATGATGCCGTATCCGTGTTGTGGACCGGCAGCCAGCGCGGTCAGGATCAGGAAGGTCGGCTCTTGCATCTGTCTCACGCGATCAATATATACCGGTCATCTACCTATCGACAGGGCGGCCGTCACAACCGATCAGAGGACGAGGTGCGCCGGCACGACCGGGTTCGGCGTGGTGGCGGTCGACGTCCCACCCCGGCCGGGCTCTAGCGGCGGCGGCCGGTGGATTTCCTGGTGCAGGTGGTGCAGCGGCGGTTCCATGACGGTGTCGAACCGCCGTCGTCGTCCGCGCAGGAGCCGCCGATCGTCATCGAGCAGGTTCCGCTGTAGGTACGCGTACGGGTGCCGTCGTCGGCGGTGACGTCCGGGGGCTCCTGCTCGACGATCACCTTGCTGCCCTTGCCGCCGCTCGGGCGCGCTCTGAACGATGCGGAGCTCTCGTTCGAGAAGAAGGAGCCCTTCGCGGCCTTCTTGCCGACCGCGGGGATCTGGCCGGACAGCAGGAGGTAGTACCAGCCGAAACCGGATTCGTCGTTCTCGCAGTGCTTGTCGGCGGCGCGGACCCGGGTCTCCTCGCGGACACAGATCTCGATGCGGTCATCCTCGTCCAGGAGCATGTTGGTCACGCCCTTGCCGCCCTTCCTGGGAGCTCGGTACGTCAGGCCGGTGTACTCGCCGGTCACTCCCTTGCCGACCTTCTTGCCGATGGCGGGGATCCTCGCGGTGCCGGTCAGGAGGCGGCGGGCGTAGCCCTTCACCTTGTCGTCGCAGAGCTGGTAGTCGACCCTGACCGACGTGGCCTTCCTGACGCAGACCTCGACGCGATCGTCATCCGCGTCCTCCGTGCTGCCTGCCGCGGAGTCGCCGCTCCAGGCCTGCGGGGGCTGGACGGCCTGCTCGGGGGCAGGGGGTGCGGCGGAGCAGCCCGCGGCGAGGAGGAGTGCCGCCAGAGAGAGGCAGGCGAGGCGTAAGACGGTCGGCGACAAGGGACCCACTTTCCGGATATGCCGGCATATCGCAGTCGTGACGATCAACGGCTCGCCTCGGAAGCGGGGTCCCCCCATTCAGGTAGGGCGGACTTCCCCTTCGAGCCGGCCGCGCCTGCTCCCGGCCGCCGGCTAGGGACACGCCTTTCTGTACGGCAGCGCGTGCACGATCACCCGCCACTGGGCCGCGCTCAGCCCGCCCGCCTTCGCGCACACCGCCGCCGCCATCGCCTCCCCGCCCACGGCGTGCCGCCTGACGAGGCCGTTGCCGTCCACGGTCAGCACCGCCGACCCGTCGGGAGTGAACGCCACGTCGAGCGGCTGCCCGATCTCCGGGTCCTGACCGCCGCCCTCGTCGAGCAGCGTGCCCAGGTCCGTGCCCGACATCACGTCGACGAGCCGCACCCTGCCGCCCACCTGGAGGCTGGCCAGCAGGTCCTCGCGCGGCGAGTAGGCGGCGGGGACGTCGAACCCGCGCGCGGTGGCCAGCCTGCGGCGCGTGGCCACGTCCCAGACCGTCATCCGTCGCCGCGCGTCGAGCACCACGACCGCCTTGCCGGAGCGGGTGAAATACGCGCGCACCCCCTCGGCGTTCCTGCCGCCGCCGCCGAACGCCGGCCCCACGGCCTTGCCGCCGGCCGTCTCCAGCAGGTGCACGCGGTCGCCCGCCACCACCAGCGTCCGGCCGTCGGCGGAGAAGGCCGCGTACGTCGCCGCGCCCGCCTTGGCCGTCCACCCCCGCCGCCTGGTCCGCCGGTCCCACAGCTCGACCTCGCCCTGCTCGGTGACCACGGCCAGCCTGGCGCCGTCGGGGGAGAAGGCCGCCTGCGCGGCGGACGTGCGCAGCGTGCCCTGGACGTCGGCCGAGGCGGTGTCCACGATCCGCACCTCGGGCCCGTACGTGGCGACGAAACGGGCATCCGGGCTGAACACCGCGTTCTCCGCCTCCGGCAACGCGCCGATCTTCCGCCCGCCGACGGCGGACAGCTCGCCGTCGCGGAGCACGAGCCGCCCGTCGCCGCTCAGCGCCGCCATGCCCACAAGGTGATCGTCGTTCTCGACGGC
The DNA here is from genome assembly GCF_053596515.1 of Nonomuraea sp. NPDC001684. Classification (NCBI taxonomy): domain Bacteria; kingdom Bacillati; phylum Actinomycetota; class Actinomycetes; order Streptosporangiales; family Streptosporangiaceae; genus Nonomuraea; species Nonomuraea sp. NPDC001684. Next base: position 2,114 of record NZ_JBSFGJ010000336.1, on the reverse strand, counting down.
CAGGTCGGCCACGTCCACCGAGAAGACCTGGTCGCCCAGCAGGTAGCGGAAGGTGCCTCCGTCGAAGGCCCCCTGCACCGCCCCCTCGCCCCCGCGTACCTGGACCGAGGTGAGCAGATGCGTGTCCGACCTGCGCCAGAACTGGATGGACCGCGGTCCCACCGTCGCGATGAGGCCAGGGCCGAACACGGCCGCGCCGCCGTTCCAGGTGCCCTGGGTGCCGGCGCCGTCCTTGTCGCCGATGACGTCCTTCGCCCCGGTCCTCAGGTTGGTCAGCTCCAGCAGGCGACCGCGCCGTGCGGCCTGCCAGACCCCGTCCCGGCTGAACGTGCCCGCGGGGGCGGGCCCGAGCGCCTTGGCGGCGCCGGTTCGCAGGTCCCAGCGGATACGCCGGTCAGCCTCCAGGAGCAGGACGGAGTCGTCCCGCTCGAACGTCACGTCGACCCACTCGCTCGTGAAGTCCTTGGCGGTGGGGAAGGCGTAGTCGCTGATCGGCCTGCCACTGGCGAGGTCCACCGCGGTGGCGCGACTGGCCGTCACGGTCACCAGCACCTTGCCCGACGGGCTCAGCGTCACGCTGTCCAGCGGCTCGGCCGCCCGGGTGGCGAGCGTCCGCAGCAGGCGGCCGTTCCGCACGTCCCAGACGCGGGTCGTGGTGGAGTCGGCGCTGATCAGCGTGCGGCCGTCGGCGCCGAGCGTCCGTACCGTGTCGCCCGCGGTGGACGGGTCGCCGAACATCGCCGTCTCGCGTTGCGCCAGCGAGGCCACCAGGGCCGCTCGGGTGGCCGGCGTGTGGTCCAGCCGCCAGGCCGCGAGGCTCGCCAGCATCGCCTGGTGCGGGTCGCTCCGGCGGGTCGTGGTCGCCGCCGCCGCCAGCCTGGCCGCCTCCGACCTGGTCAGCTGCCCGGCGATCTGCTCGGCCCGGTCGTCGGCCACCGCGCTCTGCTGCACGGCCAGCCCGCCGGCCACCAGCGCGATCACCAGCAGCCCGCCCAGGCTCAGCGAGGTCAGCCGGGCCCGCCTGGCCCTGTGCCTGGCCAGGGTGGCCGCCGCGGCCAGGAAGTCGCGTTCGGTGGGCGACAGGGTGATGTCGCGGCGGGCGGTGGCCGCCCACTGCATCGCGTTCTCCAGGCTGCTGCCCTGGAACAGGTCGCCGTCCCGGCGTCCCGCCGCCTCCCAGCGCCGCGCCGCGGTGAGGATCTGCCGGTGTACGGCCAGGCCGTCGAGGTTGGACTCGATCCACCGGCGGTACCGCGGCCAGGCATGGGGCAGGGCCGGCCTGGCCAGCCGTACGCCGCCGTCCTGGTCGGCCAGGAGGTAGCCGAACACGGCCAGGATCCGCCGCACGGCGGCCGCCTCGCGCGGCGCCCGCCCCTCGACGAGCTCGGCCAGCTCGGCGTGCCGGGCCGACAGCTCGCCCGCCTCGTCCACCGTCACCAGCCGCAGGAACACCTCGGGCACCAGCTCGCGCTCGGCCGGGTCGAGCATCGTGTACGCCTGCTCGGCCAGCGTGCCGAGCGCGGGATCGTGCCCCTGCGCGCCGATCCCGGCGGCCCGCTGGCCGCCCTGGGCCAGCAGGCGGGCCGTGTCGAGGGCGCCGTCGCCGCTGACCAGCGCCAGCAGCAGCTCGCGGGCGGTCGGCCGCTGGGCCGGCTCTTTGGACAGCGCCGAGGCGACCAGCCGGCGCAGCGTCCTGGGCAGCGCGGACAGGTCGGGAGTGGCCGACAACACCTGGTGCATGATGCTTCCCAGGTTCTCGGCGTGGAACGGATCACGGCCGGTGGCGGCGAAGACGATGACGCCTCCCCAGGCGAACACGTCCGCCGAGGCGTCCGCCCGCTGGCCGATGAACACCTCAGGCGCCATGTAGGTGGGCGTGCCGCTCACCACGCCGGTCGCGGTGAGCGACATCTCGGCGGTCCTGGCGATGCCGAAGTCGATCACGCGGGGGCCGTCCGGGCCCAGCAGCACGTTGTCGGGCTTGAGGTCGCGGTGGATCACCCCGGCGTCGTGGATGGCGGTCAGCGCCGTCGCGATGGCGGTGGCCAGGCGGTGCAGGTCGTCGCCCGCGAAGATCCGGCCCGCCGTGCGCAGGCTCGGGCCCTCCACGTACT
>NZ_JBSFGJ010000335.1:0-10264 GCF_053596515.1 Nonomuraea sp. NPDC001684 | reverse complement strand
CAGCGCGTCGCCGTGGCACGAGCGCTCGCCCTCAAGCCGGATCTGATCATCGCGGACGAGCCGACCTCGGCGCTCGACGTGTCGGTGCGCGCCCAGATCCTCAACCTGCTGGCCGACCTGCAGCGCGACCAGGGGATCTCGTTCCTCCACGTCAGCCACGACCTGGCGGTGATCCGGCTCTACAGCGACCGTGTCGCCGTCATGCAGCGCGGCCGTATCGTCGAGACCGGGTCGTCCGACGAGATCTTCCGCTCCCCGCAGCACCCCTGCACGCGCGCGCTGGTCGAGGCGACACCGGAGGCGGAACTGCGGACCTGACCTGACCTGCGGGAGCGTTGCGCGACGCCGAAGAGGCGTGCCACGATCATGACCATGATCCACCGAACGACAACCCCGTCGTGAGCCGGCCGGGGGCCGGCGCGACAGAGCAGTGAATGAGGACACGTGGGAACAGACCTGTTCGTCCGAGAGTATGGGCGGGACGCAGCAGATGCGCCTGCCATCCTCATCCTCCACGGCGCCGTGGAGTCCGGCGCCTGCTACGGTGACGCCGTCGACCGCTGGGGTGGCGACTACCACATCGTGGCGCCGGACGCACGGGGCCACGGGGAGTCGCCCGGCCGCCTGCCCGAGCACGAGGGCGTTCCGTCCACCGACGTGATGGTGCAGGACGCGATCGACATCCTCAAGGACATGCTCGACGAGACCGGGCGCAAGACGCTCGTCGTCGGGCACTCCATGGGCGCGCGGATCGCCGCCTTCGTCGCCGCCGACGCCCCGCACCTCGTGGCCGGCGTCGTGCTGGAGGACCCGCCGTGGTGGGTGCCGGAGGCCGGTCCCAACCCGTGGCTCAGCGTCGAGCAGACCACCAAGGACCCCTTCGACTACGCCGAAACGGCGTCGGTCGAGGAACTCGTGGACATGCAGCGCGAGCTCAAGCCCCACTGGGCGGAGCAGGAGCTGCGCCCGCTCGCCGAGGCGATGAAGGCCGTCGACATCGACTACATGCAGCAGCGGGTCCACGAGAAGCGCCGGATCTGGACGCCGACCGCGCGGCAGATCACTGTCGGCCCGGCCGGCGTACCGGCGCTGCTCGTCACCGGCACCGGCGACGTCATCGTCGACAAGCACTCCCGTGAGCGCCTCACGGCCGTCGCGCCCGGCTTCGACGTCGTCGTGATCGAGGGCGCCCACCACTGCGTGCGCCGCGACAAGCCGGAGGAGTACCACCGGCACGTCGACGCCTTCCTCCGCGAGAACGCGCCGCTGGCCGGAGCCATCACTCGACGCTGAAGGTGTCGGACCGCGCGAGCGGGCCGTAGACCTCCGAGTCCGGCTCGGACACAGCGGCCCGCATCGCCTCCAGCCCAGCGCGTACGACGGGGTGGCTCTGGTTGTCGCGCCGCGTCGTCATGATCACCTTGCGCAGCGGAGCGATGCCGCGCGTCGGCAGGATCGTCACCCACTCGGCGTCGCGGGCGGAGAGCGCGGACTCCGGCGCCAGGCAGATCCCCGCCTCGGCGGCGACCAGCGCCAGCGCGGCGCGGTAGTCGTCCGAGACGTGGGTGATCGGCGGGTGGAAGCCGAGCTCCGCGCACGCCTGCAGCACCATCGTGCGGCACGGATTACCGGGCGAGGGCATGATCCAGCCCTCCTCGGTGAGCTGGGTGAGCCCGATGCCCTCCTCGCCGGACAGCGGATGCGCCTGGGGGAGGACGACCTTGAACCGCTCGATGTAGAGCGGGAACTTCACGATGTCGGGGGAGTCGCGCTCGGGGTCGGACTCGTACTCCATGCTGACGGTCACGTCGATGTCGCCCCGCATCAGCATCCGGTGGCTCATGTGCGCCTCCGCGTCGACGACGGTGACGTCGACTCCCGGGGCCTGGCGGCGCAGCTCGACGATGGCGGGTGCCACCAGCCAGCTGATCGCCGTGGGGAAGGCGCCGATCCGGAGCTGCCCGAGGACACCGCCCGCGTGCGCGGCCAGGTCGGCCTCGGCGATCTTCAGCCGGGAGCTGATCTCCTCGGCGTGCCCGGCGAGGATGCGCCCGGCCGGCGTGAGCACCAGCTTGCGCCCCGAGCGTATGACGAGCGCGTGACCGACCTCGCGTTCGAGTGCGGCGAGCTGCTGCGACACCGCGGACGGCGTCAGGTGCAGCGCCGCCGCGGTCGCGGTGACAGAGTCGGATAGCACGAAGGCACGGAGGATGAGGAGACGTCGGGGGTCGATCGTGGGCACGCGGGCTCCGTGGCGGGTCGGCCGGGCGTCCGTCGCAGTGGGGCATCCGCGAGGCGGGACCGGGGGACCCCGATGTTAGCGGGCCCCTCCGGACGCGGGCGCTCCGGCATGCGGTACGCCACCTGTGGGCGCCGAGAATTGCCTCACCTGCTCTGACCTGGCATGTGTCTCTCAGACAGCGGCAGGCCATCACCTTCCGGAGCGTGACATCCGGCGGCGCAGGGCCTCAGTCGGCGACGAGCCGGACCTGGTCGGCGAATCCCCGCTCCCACTGCGAAGCCATGTTCCGAGTGGGACGGGTGTCGTCGAATCGTTCTACGTCAGTTCTACGAAGGTGGGATTGGTGTAGCACCAGAGGTCGTGCCAGGGGTTGTCGTTGCGGCCTGTGTCCGCCGCCGGCTCCATCCCGCCGGGAGCGCTGCGCCTGCCGTCCGTGCCACGCAGCCGGAAGTAGAACGGCTCGCGCACGTCGCGGAACCTGTAGTGGAACTGGGCGACCCGGCCCTTGCCCTTCGGCGTGAACGACTCGACCACACGCACGTCCGGCGCGGTGAAGACGTCGGGGTCGGCGGCCGGCCCGGTGATCGCACCGCGGATCAGATCCAGGCGGGCGAGCCGGGGGATCTCTTCATTGGCGTTGGGACGGCCGGCGAGATCGACGGAAATGGTGATGGTGACGTCGTCGCCGCGCCGCACCGACAGCCGTCCGCCGAACGTGGCCGGGGCGTTGCCGGGGGCGTGCGCGTCGACGTGCAGCCCGTCGATGAGGCCGCCCATCGACACCCAGGATCGCCCGGCCTTGATCGCCTCCATGACCGCGCCATGGCTGCGCGAGGTCGCCCCCACTACCGTGCGGCTGAACTGACCGGGCCAGAAGTCGGCGTGCCGCAGCGGGACGCCGCCGTCGACGGGATCGGGGTATCTACCGTGCTGGTCGTACCAGTCAGCAGGTCGGGAGGGCTCGACGGTCGTGTCACCGTTGTAGAAGTGGCCGTCGGAGTTGGCAGTGATCCACCAGCCCTTGCCCTCGGCGAGCATCGAGTCCCACATGCCGCCCAGGATGCCGGTCATGGAGTCGAAGCCGCCGTACGTCGGGTAGTGTTCCGGCCGCCAGCCGGGCCAGGAGTCGGCGTCGGCGGTGTTGTTGAAGTCGCCGCGGGCCCTGGGCTCGTTCTGGGCGCCAGGCGCGCCCTCCATGCCGACCGCGATGTTCGGCGCCTTGTCGCGATAGGTGCGCAGGTCACGCGGGGAGTACCTGCCGCGCCGCATCACGTGGTTGATCAGGAACAGCGCGGAACTCGCCGAACCCGTGCGCAGCGCGGTCTCCAGCCAGGCGAGCGCCTCCAGCGCCTTGGCCTCGTTCGCCGGGTTGCCGGCGCCGGTGCCGTTGATCCTGGAGTCGAAGAGCCGCTCGAACGCGCGCAGCAGTTGGATCTCGTCGCGAGCACCGTCGAAGAACACCGTGGCGTGCTCGCCTCCGGGAACGTTCCACTCCAGCCCCTGCCACAACAGCAGCTCAGGGTGCTTGGCCCGGGAGGTGACGATGTCGGCATAGGTGGACTCGACCGCGAACTTCTCGTGCGCGGCGTGCCCGTGGTCGGTGATGACCAGCCAGTCCAGACCGTGCTTGAGAGCGCCCGCAGCCTGCTGCTCAATGGTGTACATGCCGTCGTAGCTGTACTGCGTATGAACGTGATGGTCGCCGGCCAGCCAGTGGAGCGCGCGGGAGCCTCCGCCGGTCGCGGCGGCGGGACGCGTGGTCAGCCCTCCCAGTGCGGTGACGCCGAGACTGCTGATGCCGAGCAGCCCACTGTTCCGCAGAAAGCGGCGCCGGCCGAGGTCGGCGGGCGACAGTTCGGTCTCTGAGACGGACAGGTCGGCGAACGCAGCCGTTCCTTCCGGTGCGCTGTGGGAGTGTGCATGGGTGCGGCACATGGGACATACCTTTCATCTGGAATACCTGGTGCGTCGTTCTCGGGTGGCCCATGAGCTTGCGCACGAAGTGGGGCGGAGCAGGTGAACCTGCGGCCCTTCGTCACGTTCGCAGAGGAGCATGACGGCTTGCATGGGGAGGAAGCGAATGCTGGGCGACTTCTTGCCGAACGGCGGAAGGCTCCGGCGAGCCATCCGGCATCCGTGCGTGACGTGCGGCGATTCGCGCAATGGTCACCCGTGCCTGATCGCGGTGATATTCGCATGACGGTCCGCGCAATGATCCGATAGAGAGGATCCATGTCGATTCGTGTGCGCCTTGACGACCTGTGCCAGGAGACCTGGGAAGCGGTGGCCGAGCTGAGGGTGGCCGACGACCAGGCTGATCTCATCGCGTCGAACCTGTACTCGATTGCGGAGAGCCGGTTCCTGCCGGGCTTCGTGACCCGTGCGGTGATGCACGATGAGCGCGCCGTGGGCTTCGCGATGTACGGCCCCGATCCCGATGACGGCCAGATCTGGCTCTATCGCTTGATGATCGACAAGGATCACCAGGGGAAGGGGCTGGGCCGAGCGGCCCTCCAACAGGTCATCGCCCATGTGCGGGACGCGTTCGACGCACCGGTGCTGCGGTTGGGAGTGCGTGGCGACAACCTCGCGGCCAGGGCGCTCTACACCTCTGCCGGGTTCGTTCCCACCGGCCAGGTCTTCGGCCGGGAGGACGTCCTGGAGCTCCGTCTGCGAACGGGGCACGAGACGGGGCCGGTCCAGTCGCCGTGAGGCGACATCTGTCATGCGGATGTGGTGCGGCCCCGCCGCCGTGGTGGGCGGAGGGGCCTTGAGCCGCTGGGAACCGATCTATCCGAGCACCGGGTAGTTCGCACGGAACACGTTGTGCGGGTCACGGGCGCGCTTGATCTCTCGCAGCCGCGCGAGCGCGCTGCCGGAGAAGGACTGCGCCGCCGTGTCACCGGGGGACAGCAGGGTGTACGGCTTGCGGCCGCTGATGTACGCCTCCAGGTCGGCCACGACCTCGGCCTGCTTGGCGCGCGTCGCGTCGGCCGCGTGCGGCAGGCCGAGACCCACCAGTCCGAGCAGGTACGGCTCAGTCACCGCGCCGCTCGCACCGGCCCCGCCGCCCGGCTCGGCGAGCGCCCCGCCCAGGTGCCGGATCTGCACGTTGATGAGCGGTTCGATCGGCTTGGCCAGCAGGAGCTCCACCGCGTCCGCGTTCAGGCCGGTGAGCAGCTCCGCACGAGCGATGGACGGGACCGGATCGGTGGGCTCGGCGGCGATCCTGCCCAGGTCAGCGACCGGGACGACGCCGCGGCTGTCGGAGATCGCGTCCTCGATCTTGTCGATGCGCGCCAGCAGGTCCTCGCCCTGGGCCGCCTCACCCAGGTAGGCCAGATCCAGCGTCACCATCGGCGGCGCGCCGGGGGGCTGGAGCCGGTTGATCCAGACACTGAGCTCACGCGGCGCCTCGGCGGTGATCTCCAGGAACGCGTCGTACACCTCCCGGGTCCGGTGCTCCGGCCAGATCACGCGCCCGCCGTACAGGACCGGAGCGGGATACAGGTCGAGTTCGAGGGCGGTCACCACCGCGAAGTCCCCGCCACCGCCGCGCAGCGCCCAGAACAGGTCGGGGTCGGACTCGGCGGTCACCCGGCCCGGCTCGCCGTCGGCGTCCACGATGTCGATGGCCCGCACGCTGTCGGAGGCCAAGCCGTGCTTGCGGCTGAACCAGCCGACGCCGCCGCCCAGGGTGTAGCCGGTCACGCTGACCCCGGGCGCGCTGCCGGACAGGCCGGTCAGGCCCAGCGGACCGGCCGCCGCCAGCACCTGCCCCCACTTCGCGCCCGCGCCCACCCGGACCACGCGCTCCCGCGGGCGTACCTCCACGTCGTTCAGCAGGCCGGTACGCAACAGGATCAGGCCGTCCACGTCACCCGAGGCGCCATGCCCGCTCGGCTGCGCGGTCACCGTCATGCCCGCCCGCCGCGCGTAACGCACGAGCGCCGCCACGTCATCGGCGTCCGCGGCCTCCGCCACGGCCGCCACCGGCTGCCTGACGGTCAGGTTCCACGCGGTGGCCGCCTGTTCAAAGCCGTCGTCACCGGGCAGGAGCACGCGCCCCTTCAGGACACCGCGCAAATCGTTGATCGTCATTGTCGTCTCCCTTGTCGAGTTGTCAGAAAATGCGGACGTCAGGCGGACTGCGCGGCGGTCGCCGGGGTGGCGCCGGCCTCGCGGAGGATCAGCAACCCCGTGATCGCGATCAGCGCCGCGGTCAGGCCGTGGATGCCGAGCGCGGCGGCCGTGGATCCGTGGTGGGCCAGGACGTTGACCATGTCGCCGAACGGGGTGACGGCAATCATCAGCAGGACCCAGCCCAACGGGCGGCGGTGGCCTGTCACCAGCAGGACGCCCATGGCCAGGCCCATCCCGATCTCGCGGCTGCCCTTCACGATGGAGAAGCCGCTGCCGTCGGAGGGCCAGTTCGCCAGCCCCGGGAAGGTCGTCCCGAGGGGCAGGACGAAGGACAACCCGAGGTAGAGGGTGAACAGGACGACGACGGCGGCCAGGACGGTGTTGAGCTTCTTCAGCGACATGGTCGTTCTCCTTGTTTGCACGGACGGGCAGGGTTCAGCCGCGGACGCGGCGGATGTGGCGGGCGTAGCGGGGGCGGCCGATGAGGTGCCAGATGACGCGGACCGGGACGGGAAGGCCGCCGAGGACGACGGCGCGCTCGGCCGGGTTCGCGTCCTCCAGGACGGCGCCGAAGAGCGTGAGCAGGGTGAGCTTGGGCGTGTTGTTCACCAGGTGGTCGCCCAGGGAGGCCCACTCCCGTCGGGTGATGTGTTCGGCCGCGAGCGGGAGGAGGGTGGCCTCCTCGTCGTGAAGGTGTTCCAGCAGGACCGCGCGGTGCTCGCAGAGGGCGGCCGCCAGGGCGTCGCGTTCGTCGGCGCCCGCGGTGGCCTCCCAGGCGGGAAACGCGGCGTCCAGCCTGCTCAGGGTGGCCGCGACGCGCTCGTGCTGGGCCTGCATGCGCAGGACGACGTCGGCCTCCAGGTCCACCCGGGAGAGCAGCGGCGGCCACAGCAGCTCGTCCTCGCCCTCGTGGTGGTTGTGCAGGCCCAGCCGGTAGACGCGGAAGTGGTCGGCGATCACCCTGGCGCGAGCGGTGTCACCCGGGGCGACGGCCGCGACGAGCTCCACCAGCAGCCGTGACTCACGGCGGAGCACGCGGTGGACGATCTCCATGTCCTGGGTGTTGACGCTCATCTGTTCCCGCTCCTTCATCGGTTGCGATGTGTTCAGGCTGCTCCTGGGTGTTTGGAAGGCATTTGGAAGCGATTTGGAACGTCCACGAAGGATGCGCGGATCATGGTCTTCATCCGGGTGCTGGGCTCGTTCGGGGCCGAGGTTTGCGGCGACCGGGCGCTGTTCTCCGCGGTGACGGCCGGGCACCTGCGGCGGCTGGGCTGGATCCTGATCGCCGGTTCGCTCGTGTCGGCCGGGCTCGGCACGGCGGCGCAGGCCATACTGTCCGGCATGCTGCTGACGACCGGTCCGGCGTTCGTCCCGGCGCCGGGCGTGCCGCTCGCGGGCCTGGTGGCCGGCCTGTGCGCGCTCGGGGTCTCGGAGATCGTCCGCCGGGGCGTGGCCCTGCTCGACGAGGTCGAGGCCACGATCTGATGCCCGCAGGCACCATCCGGGTACGCCTGGACGAACTGCTCGCCCAGCGCGGCATGACGCTCACCGAGCTGTCGCACAAGGTCGAGATCACCGTCGTGAACCTGTCGATACTCAAGAACGGCCACGCCAAGGCCATCCGCTTCTCCACGCTGACCCGGCTGTGCGAGGCCCTGGGCTGTCAGCCCGGCGATCTGCTCACCTACGACTGAGGGCGGGTGGCCGTACGGCCACCCGCCCTCGGTCGAATTCCGGTCAGGCCGTCGCGGGCTCCGGCGCGCGCGGCGTGCGGGCGGCCGACGCCGGGGCGTCGTCGAGCGGCTGCGGCGGCGCGTTGAAGACCGCCTCGTCCAGACGGCCCTCGGAGCGGGCCACCAGGACCGGGACGACCATCTGGCCGGCCACGTTGGTCGCGGTGCGGATCATGTCGAGGATCGGGTCGATCGCCAGCAGCAGGCCGACGCCTTCGAGCGGCAGGCCCAGCGTGCTCAGCGTGAGCGTCAGCATGACGATCGCGCCGGTCAGACCGGCGGTGGCGGCCGAGCCGACGACCGAGACGAACGCGATCAGCAGGTAGTCCCCCACCCCGAGGTGCACGCCGAACACCTGGGCCACGAAGATCGCGGCGAGCGCCGGGTAGACCGAGGCGCAGCCGTCCATCTTGGTGGTGGCGCCGAAGGGCACCGCGAAGGAGGCGTAGTCACGGTCCACGCCGTTGCGCTCGACGGTGACGCGCTGGGTCAGGGGCAGCGTGCCGACCGAGGACCGGGAGACGAAGGCCAGCTCGATGGCGGGCCAGGCGTTGCGGAAGAACGTGATCGGGTTGACCTTGCCCCACACCGCGAGCAGCGTCGGGTAGACGGCCAGCAGCACGATGAAGCAGCCGACGTACACGCCGACGCTGAACTTGGCCAGCGGGGCCAGCAGGTCCCAGCCGTACGTGGAGACGGCCTTGCCGATGAGGCCGGCGGTGCCGATCGGGGCCAGGCGGATGACCCACCACAGGGCCTTCTGCACCAGTTCGAGCACCGAACGGCTGAGGTTGAGGAACGGCTCGGCCTTCTCGCCCACCGCCAGGGCCGCCGCGCCGAGGACGACACCCAGGAAGACGATCTGGAGGACGTTCACCTCGGTGAAGGCCGTGACGATGTTGGTGGGCAGGATGCCGGTGACGAAGTCGAGCCAGGTGCCGGCGCCCTCGGTGTCGACGGCCTTGGCCGCGCCGGTGTCCAGGGTGACGCCCTGGCCCGGGTTGATGATCAGGCCGAGCGCGATCGCGAAGGCCACCGAGACGAACGCGGTGATCAGGAACCACAGCAGGGTCTTGGAGGCCAGACGGGCGGCGCCGTTGACGTTGCGCAGGTTGGCCACGCTGACCAGCACGGCGGTGAACACCAGCGGCGGCACGGCCAGCTTGAGGAGCTGGACGAAGATCTTGCCGACCTGGGTCAGCGTCTCGGCCAGCCAGGCCACGTCCCAGATCTTGGCGACGAACCCCAGGGCGACGCCGACGGCCAGGCCGAGCAGCAGCTGAAGGGAGAAGGTGAATCTCTTCACGGGAGGAAGGCTCCGGAAGTCAGGCATGCCACGGCGAAGGGGGGCATGCGGGTGAGGAAGGGGGGAGTCTGGGGGACGCGCCGATCAGCGACAAAGGGATCCGTGCAGACGGCACAGATCCACGTGCAGACGCTCGACGAGCCGCACGATGACCACAGAGAACCTCACGAGGACGTACAACACCATGCGAAACGGGGCATATTCCCGCTCGGCATTGTGACGTGCGTCACACCCCTTCCGGAGCCCGTCCGATCAGCCGGCCAGCTCCTTGACCTTCTCCAGCAGGCGGACGCGCTCCTTGTGGGTACGGCCGAGCGGCGCGACGTTGAGCGTCGTCACCCCCGACTCCTTCAGCGCCGCGATCCGGTCGCGGACGAAGCCCTCGCTGCCGATCAGCGACATGTTCTCCAGCAGCTCGGCGGGCACCAGCGCGGCGGCCTCGTCCTTCTTGCCCTCCAGGTAGAGGTCCTGGATCTGCTCGGCCTCCTTCTCGTAGCCGTAGCGCCGGGCCAGGTCGTTGTAGAAGTTCTTGCCCTTGGCGCCCATGCCGCCGATGTACAGGGCGGCCATCGCCCGGCCGAACTCGCGCAGCCCGGTCACGTCGTCGCCGATGGCCAGCGCCGCCTGGGCGATCACGTCGAGCTCGCCCAGCTCAGGGTCGCGCTTCGCCCGGCCGGCGGCCAGCGAGGGGCCCCACACGTCGGCGGCCTTCTCCGGGTAGTAGAAGATCGGCTCCCAGCCCTCGGCCAGCTCGGCGGTCATCTCCACGTTCTTGGGGCCGATGGCGGCGACCACGATCGGGATGCGCGGGCGCACCGGGTGGTTGATGATCTTCAG
>NZ_JBSFGJ010000334.1:0-10338 GCF_053596515.1 Nonomuraea sp. NPDC001684 | reverse complement strand
CGGCCGCTGGTACCGGACGGGCGACCTGGCCGCCGCGAACGCCCGCGGCGAGCTGGAGTTCCAGGGGCGGATGGACGACGGCCAGCTCCAGGTGCGCGGCGTACGCGTCGAGGCCGCCGAGATCGAGGCCGCGTTGCTACGCCATCCGCGCGTCCGCCAGGCGGCCGTCGCCACCGTCGGCGACACGCGTGCCCTCGGCGCGCTCGTCGTGGTGTCCGGGCCCTGCCCCACCGTGGGGGAACTGCGGCGCTTCATGTCGGCGGAACTGCCGGAGAGCGCCATCCCCACCCGGGTCGTGCCCGGCCCGAGGATCCCGTTGACGCCCAACGGCAAGATCGACCGGCCCGGCGTGCGGCGCCGGCTGGCACAGGAGCAGAAGAGGAGCGGGCGATGACCATCCCCCTGACCGGCATGGTGGAGATCTGGCGTGAGGTCCTCATGGTGGACGACGTCGGCCCCCGATCCGACTTCTTCGACCTCGGCGGTCACTCGCTGGCGGCCACCCGCATCGTCCAGCGGGTCGAGGAGGTGTGCGGCGTCCGTCTTCCGGTGTCCGCCGTCCAGGACCATCCGACACCCGAGGCCCTGACCGCCCTCGTCGCCGGCCCGCGGGGCACGGGCCGGGGGTAGGGATGCGGGCGGGCAGGGCCCGGTCCCGGGCCCTGCCCGCAGTGTCAGCCGGCCGACACCGCTCGCCAGAAGTACCCCATGACGTCACGCATCACGTCGCTGAGGCGCAGCGCCTCATCCGGATCGTCGCCGGCGTCGAGCCCGGCCTGGATGAAGGCGACGGCCGACGCGCTCAGCCCCTCCGGCTCACTGCCGTAGAAGGCCACCGCCTCCTCGGGCGCGCCGCTGCCGGAGCTGCGCAACCAGGCGCCCAGCTCGTCGGAGGTGGAGAAGTACGAGCGGACGTCCACCAGCGAGGCGGCGCCCAGACCGGCCCGGTTCGCGTTGAGCGCGAGCCAGCTCAGGTAGGAGCCGTAGGCGTAGGCGGTGAAGCCCTCCGCCCGGCCGTCGGCTCCGGTGCGCGGTTCGATGGGCAGGACGCGCGCGCAGTCCAGGAGTTTCGTCCGGGCGCGCGACGCCATTTCCTGCAGGCGCAGGCAGTACACGTCCTCCGGTTTGCCGGTGAACCTGGACGCGGCCAGCGCGTAGGCGGCGAGTTCGGTGCGGTTCAGCCGCACCTCGAATTCCAGCAGCCGCCGCAGATCCGCCGGCGTGAACCGGTCCGCGCGCAATTTCGCGGCGATCGGATTGTCGATCGGGTTTTCCGCCGTCCGCCGGTCGATCTCCTGCACGAGGGAGACGGCGTCGAGCCTGCGATCGGTCTTCATATCGGTTTCTCCTTGTCTGGGCCGGCTATTTGGTGGATCGATTGAGAATGGCCAGCATTTGCCTTTCCAGCGCGGGCGATGGGGACAGCCCGATCTCTTTCGCGAAGGACACGCGGGCGAGCTGGTAGATCCCCAGCGCGTCGGCGGGACGGCCCGCGCGATGCAGCGCGACCATCAGCTGTGAATAGAGCCGTTCTTCGAGGGGGTTCTGCAGCACCAGCGCCTCCAGCTGGGGGATGATCTCGACGTGCCGGCCCAGGTCGAGGTTGATCTCTATGAGGCTGGCGGTGGTCAGCATCCGCCGGCTCTCCAGGAGCTGCGCGGCCTGGTCCCTGATCGGGCCGCGCGGCACGTCCTGCAGCGCCGGGCCGCGCCACAGCGCCAGCGCCTCGCGGAGGAGGGCGACGGCCTTGTCCGGCTCGGCCGACTTCAGGGTGTTCGCCGCCGCGTCGAGCTTTTCGAAGCGCACGGCGTCGATCGCGTCGGCCGGAACCTGGAGACAATATCCGGGATAGCGGGTCTGCAGGGATATTTGCATTCCGCGCTGTTCCCGCCAGCGCATGATGGACATCCGCAACCGGGACGCGTGCGCGTGAAGCGCGTTCGCCGCCTGCCTGGGCGGGTCGTCCCGCCACAACTCGGCGACCAGGTCCTCGACCGGGACGACGTCGCCGTGCCGGAGCAGCAACGCGGCGAACAACGAGCGTTTTTTCGGGCCGGCTATCTGAATCCGGTCTTCATCGACCCTGACTTCCAATGGGCCCAGAATGTCAAATGAGATCATCATCGCCCGCATCGATTGTGCCGCGCCCGGCAACTGTAAATGTTAACTTATCCACGGGAACCGCGCGGAGAATGTGTTTCCCGGGATGCTGCTGTGCTTTGATGCAGGTAGCCGGTTTCGCGCAGCCATCCGATATAGAGGTCGAGCAGTCCGGCGTCCACGGGCGGGCAGGCGGCCGGCACGTCCGGGGCCGCCTCGGCCAGGTTCGTGAGATCCGGCTCGGGCAGGGCGCCGGCGAGCTGCCGGGCCGCCACTGAGCCGTCCACGGCCTGCTCGCCGGTGAGCAGAGTGAGGTACCCGGCCAGCGGCGCGGCCGGGTCGGCGGCGCAGAGACGTTCCATCTCCCGCACCCAGTCGTCCCTGGAAGTGACCCGGACGGGGTAGCCCTGCCGGCGCAGCCGCTCGACCAGCAGGGGCAGTGCGGCGGGGCGCGGGTTCGCCAGATGGTAGACGCGGCCGCGCGCGGGCACCCCGGCCAGCAGCGCCACGACGGCCTCGGCCACGTAGTCCACGGGGACGAAGTCCAGGCGGAGCGGCACGTCCGGCGCGAGCCCGGTCTCGGCGATCGCCTTGATCACGGCGGCCATCATGGTGCCGGTGTTCCACACGCCCCGGTCCCGGCTGCCGGTGATCTCGTACGGCCGGTAGAGGGCGACCGGCAACCCACGCCCCGCGGCCTCGGCCAGCAGTGCCTCGGCCACCCATTTGGTCTCCGCGTACCCCTGCCGCAGCCGTTCCGGACGCGGCAGCGGATCGTCCTCGCGCACCCGCCCGCCGGCGGGCGGCCCGTCCGCGGCGGCGAGCACGTCCACCGTGGACACGTGGTGGAAGGGGCGCGCGCGCCCGCCGTGGGCGGCCAGGCGGACGAGCGAGCGCACGCCGCCGACGTTGACGTCCTGGAGGCGGGAGTAGGGATAGACGAAGTTCACCCTGGCGGCGGCGTTCAGGACGACGTCCGTGCGGCCGGCGAGCCCGTCCAGCTCCGCCGCCGTCAGCCCCAGGCCGGGCCGGGCTAGGTCGCCGGGCACCGCGGTCACCCTCGTGTCGAGGTCCGCCGTCGGCAGGCCGTACCTGCGCAGGGCCGCGCCGATCCGGCGGATCCCGTCCTCGCCGTCCGCCGCCCGCACGAGGCACGACAGGCGCAGGTCCGTGACGTCGAGCAGCCGCCGGACCAGGAAGGCGCCCAGGAACCCGGTCGCGCCGGTGACCAGGATCTCCCGAGGGGGCGCCGGGTCCGCCGGGCCGAAGCGGAGGCCGGGGTCGAGCCGGGCCTCCCGGGCGAGGTCCACGGCCCGCTCGCTCTCCATGCCGTCGTCCGCGCCCCTGCGCAGGGCGGCGATCCGGGTGGCGAACGCCTCCAGCGACGTGGAGTCCAGCAGCGCGCGCACCAGCGCGGGGCCGGGGAGGCCGCCCATCCCGGGGCGGGCGCGCAGCGCGGTGACGATCTGGACGGCCTGCAACGACGTGCCGCCGAGCTCGTAGAAGTCGTCGGCGCGGGACTCCACCGGCGTCCCGAGGACGGCCGCCCACACGTCGGCCGCGCACCGCTCGACCTCGCCCCGCGGCGGGTCGGCGGGCCCGGCCGGCGGCTGGTCGCCGGCCCCGGCCAGGGCGCGCGTGTCCACCTTGCCGCTGCTGTTCAGCGGCAGCTCGTCGGCGACCGCCACCCGGCCGGGGACCATGAACGCGGGCAGCCGGTCCCGCAGGAACGCCCGCACCCGCAGCGCGAAGGACCGCCGGTCCTCCGCCCGCCGCGGCACCGCCCATGCCACCAGCGCCCGGTCGCCCCGCCCGGACTCCCGTACGGCCACGGCGGCCTCGCGCACCTCTGGATGGGCCGCCAGCTCCGACTCGACCTCGCCGATCTCCACCCGGTAACCGCTGACCTTGACCTGCCGGTCCAGCCGGCCCAAAAAGTCCAGCACGCCGTCCGGCCGCCAGGCCGCCCGGTCGCCGGTCCGGTACATGCGCGCGTCCCCGCCGAGGAACGGGTCAGGCAGGAAACGTTCGGCCGTGCGCTCCTCGTCGCCCACGTAGCCGAGCGCCACGCCGTCGCCGCCGACGTACAGCTCCCCCTCCTCCTCGGGCTCGCAGGGATTGCCGTCCTCGCGCAGCACGTAGCAGGTGGAGTTGGCGATCGGCCGTCCGATGGGCACGCGTTCGGCGTCCAGCGGCAGCCCGGTCACCTCGTGGGCGGTGGAGAACGTGCCGTTCTCCGTGGGGCCGTAGCCGTTGACCAGGTGCTCGGGCGGGCCGGCGGCCAGGACGCCGCGCACGCAGTCGGGGTTCAGCACGTCCCCGCCCGCCACCAGGTAGCGCAGCGAGGAGAACATGCCGGGGTCGGCGAAGCCGAGCTGGTGGAACAGGCCCGCGCTGAGCCACAGCACGGTCGCGCCGCGCTCGCGCAGCTCGCGGGCCAGGTCCGGCGGCGACAACAACGCCTCGGGCTCGGGCACGACCAGGTGGGAGCCGTTCAGGTGCGCCCCGAAGATCTCGAAGCAGGACACGTCGAACGTCGGGTTCGTGGTGGCCAGGACGACGTCGTCGGGGCCGAACGCGGCGCAGTCGGTGCCCGTCGCCAGCCGGACGGGCCCGCGATGCGGTTCGGCGACCGCTTTCGGGACGCCGGTGGATCCGGAGGTGAAGATGACGTAGGCCGGATCGGTCGCCGCGGCCACCTTCGGCGGCAGCGGTCCGGCCTCGGGCACCGGCCCGTCCAGCAGCAGCACGTGCCGCGCGTCCGGCAACGGACGCCGGTGGGCGCGCGTCACGACGTGCTCGACGCCCAGCCGCCGGGTCAGCTCGCGCAGCCGGGCCGCCGGGTCCTCGGGGTTGAGCGGGACGTACGCGCCGCCCGCCTTGAGCACGGCCCAGATCCCCACGACGGCCTCGGCCGAGCGTTCCACGGGCAGGGCCACCGGCGTCCCGGCCCGCACGCCCTGCCGCCGCAGCACCCTGGCCAGCGCGTCCGCGCGGCCGGCCAGCTCCCGGTAGGTCAGCGTCCGGCCGCCGCCGGTCAGCGCGGGCGCGTCCGGGGTCCGGGCGGCCTGGGCGTCGAACAGCTCGGGCAGCACCGCGTCGCGCGGGTAGGGCCGCGCGGTGTCGTTCCATTCCTTCAGGCTCATGTGGGGTCCTCTCCAGCTCAGCCGGTGTGCGCGGCTGCCTTCCAGAAGCTGCCGATGTGCTCCTCCAGCTGCCGGGCGCGGGTGATCGCGGTGGCCTGGTCCTCGCCGTTGCGCAGGCCGTGCTCGACGACCTCCAGCGCCCGTCGTTCCAGCTCGTCGGACTGGCCGCCCTCGTAGTAGTCGACGAACTCCTGCGGCACGTCCAGCCCCTGCTTGCGCACCGCGTCGAGCAGGGCCTGGCAGCCGGGGAAGTAGACCGTCATGTCCGTGTGGAGGGCCAGCGCGTTGTCGGCCTGGCCGCCGTGCAGCGCCAGCCACGAGACGCAGCCGTTGAACGCCTGCGCGTCGGGCCCGGACGGCCACCGCCCCGCCGCGTCCGGGTCCATGCCCAGCGGGCCGACGCAGGCCAGCAGCTTGGGGTGCGCGTCGTACACCAGGCGGGCGACGTCCAGGTAGAGGCCGACGACGGGGCTGTCGGAGAAGCGGGCGATCACGGTTCCGTACGCGGCCAGCTCGGCGGTGTGGCACTGCAGCTCGATCCCGACGAGCCGGCGCAGGTGCTCCAGGGTGAGCCCGCCGACCTCGGCCAGGTCCAGCAGGCGGTTGCCGACCGGAGAGCGGTCGCGCAGCCGTTGGAGCTCGGTGACGGCGGAGGTTGCCAAGGCGAGCTCTGCGGTGGCGGTCATGGTGAAGCCTTTCTCTTGTGCGAACCTGTCTGCGTTCCCCGAGGCCGTGACAAGGGCCTGACGCGGGCCTGACATCCGGCTGCCGTGCCGCGCGGCCCTAACTGAGCAGCGTGCGGACGATCAGCTCGGCGGCGAGGTCCTGCCCGCCGGCCTGGCGCAGGCGCGCCATCGTCCCCTGGAGCTGCGCGCCGTCCTCGCAGGCCACCTGCACGGTCAGGTCGAAGTCGCCGACGACCACGTGCGCGCCGACCACGCCGCTGATCTCGCGCAGCCTTCGCTCGTAGTCGCGTGTCGTCACCCCGGGGGCCAGGCGGACGTGCACGTCCGCCCTCATGCCGGGCTCCTGCCGTGGCGTCCGGGCCGTCCCCTCACGTGCGGGCCGCCGCCGTCCAGAGCAGGGCCATGTACCTGTCGCACAGCCGGGCCGCGCGCAGGGCCTCGCCGGGGTCGTCGCCCCGGGCCAGGCCGTCGTCCACGACCGCCGCGGCGTCCTCGGTCAGCAGGGGGTCGGGGCTGTTGCCGTAGTAGGCCGTGAACTCCCCGGGCACCGTCACGCCGTGCTCGTCCAGCAGCCGCACCAGCTCGACGGCGCCGCCGTAGTAGACGCCGTCCGGGGCCGAGTACAACGACAGGGCCATGGCCGCCTGGCTGCCGTGCAGTGCCAGCCAGGAGACGTACCCGCAGAAGGCGTGCGCGGCCAGGTCGTCGCCGAGGTCCGGCGGCTCGCCCAGGCGCTCGGCCACGACGGCGAGCGCGGCACGCGCCTCGTCCACCAGCCCGGCCACCTTGAGCAGGAAACCGGCGGCCGGCGGGTGCGGGAACTGGGTGAGCAGCTCGCCGTAGGCCACGAGCTCGGCATGGTGGTAGGCGCGCTCGATCGCGACGAGGCGGCGCAGGTGGCCGACGGTGACCCGGCCGTCGGCCGCCAGGGCGAGCAGCGGGTTGGGCGGCGGCGACTGCGCCCGGGCCCGCGCCAGCTCCTTGATCAGCGTCTCGGCGGTCATTCCGCAGCGCCTTCCGCCGGGTTTCTGAGGCCGCCCTTGTCGAGGAACTCGTGCGCCTGGGTCATCGTGGCCTGGCCGCTGTGGAAGAGGTTGTTGACCAGGGCGTGCCGGGCGCCGCCTGTCGTGAGCCCCTCGTACAGGTGCTCGACGGCGCCGGCGCCGCCGGAGGCGATGACCGGGACGCCCACCGCCGAGGCGATGGCCGGGGTCATCTCCAGGTCGTAGCCGTTGCCGGTGCCCTCCTGGTCGAGGCTGTTGGCCAGCAGGCGGCCGGCGCCCAGGTCGGCCAGCATCTTCGCCCAGACGACGGCGTCCAGGTCGGTCTCCTGCTCGCCGCCGCGGATGGCGACGTTCCAGCGGCCGTCGCCGGCGCGGGCGACGTTCATCACGCCCACCACGCGGCCGGATCCGTGCCGCTGCACGAGCGTGTGCAGGACCGAGGGGTGCTCCACCGAGGTGGTGCTCAGGCCGACCGCCGCCGCGCCCGCCGCCAGCAGGGCCTCGGCCGCCTCGATCGAGGGCATGTAGCCGTTGTCCACGGTGACCCAGAACGTGCCGCCCGTCCCGCTCAGCGCCTGGATCAGGGGCAGGAACGTCTCGTGCTCCGTCCATGGCTCCTGCACGTCCACGAAGATCGGCCCGGCGCCGTCGCGCAGGTAGACCGAGGCGATCTCGACGGCGTCACCGGGATCGGCCAGACCGGGGATGCCCGAGGGGGGCGTCGCCCTGCCGCCGGCCACGTCGATGCACGGGATGATGAGGTCGTTCATGATGTCCTTTCTCATTCGGATCGGGGGTCGCCGACCGGCCCCGGGGCGGGGACGTCCGGTCGTCGTTCGGTGAGCAGCACCTTTCCCTCGCCGCCGGTCCGGGCGCTGTGCCGCACCGCCGCCCTGACCTCGGGCAGCGCGTACCGGCCGGCCACGTCCACGCCGGGCCAACCGTCGGCGACGTCCGCGACCACCTCCTCGGTGAGGCGGGCGCGGTCGTGCGGCTCCAGCGCGGCGAGCCGTTCGGGCAGCCAGAACCCGCGCACGGTGAGGGAGGAGAAGATGACCTGGCGGGACGGCAGCGGGATCGGCTCGCCGGACAGCGCCCCGAACACGACCAGCCGGCCACCGGGACGCAGGCAGTCCAGCAGGCCCCGGCCCACCTGGCCGCCGACCGAGTCGATCGCGGCGGCCGCCCCGCCCGACGTGACGGCCAGCACCCGGTCCACCCACGGGCCGGCGGAGACGTCGATCACCTCGTCGGCCCCCAGCAGGCGCAGCGGCGTCACCTGTTCCGGCCGCCTGACCAGGTGCAGGCACCGGATCCGGCGTCTGGCCGCGTAGGCCAGGACCATCCGGCAGACGGCCGACGCGCCCGCCGACAGCAGCAGCCACCCCCCGTGCGGCACGTCGAGCTGGTCCACCAGCAGGCGCGCCGCGAACGGGTTCACCGTGAGCTGGCAGGCGACCTCGTCGGGCATGGCGTCCGGGACCGGGATCAGCTCGGCGGGCGCGGCGCTGACGTAGTCCTGCCAGGTGCCGGTGGCGGCCACGGCGACCCGCGCGCCCTCGCGGTACGTGCCCGCCCGGTCGGCCCGCTCCACCACGCCCACGCCCTCGAAGCCCGCCGACGAGGGGAACGTCGCCTCTCGTCCGTACTCTCCTCGCACGTACATGAGGTCGGAGGGGTTGATCGGCCGGGTGGTCATCCGTACGAGCAGGTCGTCCGGCCCTTTGACGGGGACGGGCACGTCGTCCACGGACAGGACGGCGGCGGGGTCACCGTGACGACGGAACCGCACGGCGCGCATGACATACCTCCTTGCCTCGGTCGGATTCGTCTCGGTCGGACTTGTCTCGGTGGGACTCGCCTCGCTCAGACGGACAGGAGCTGCGCCAGGCGCGGCGAGCGCGGCGCGAGCCTGCGGGCGACGGCGACCGCCGACCGCACGGCCGACTCCTGGCTGGAGACCCACGTGGTGTACTGGCCGGCGAGGTGCAGCCCGCCCCGTCCCTGCAGCGCGTCGAGGCGGCGCTGCGCCCGGACGGCCGCGGGCGTGATGAGCAGATGCCGGTAGTCCTCCCGCAGGATCACCTGCCTCGGCAGGCGGTCGCGGTGGGTGAGCTGGCTCTTGAAGACCTCGACGCCCCTGGACGGGCCGAACCAGTCGGTGCTCTCGCTCCAGCCGTCGTGCACCTCGAACGCGCTGGTCGACCAGTGGGCGCGGCTCTCCGGCAGGTACGCGGGATCCAGGTGCAGCGCGTACGTCGTGTCCACCGGCTCGAAGCCGGCCAGGACGTCACGGACCTCCTGGGTGCCCGCCAGCGGCCCGAGCAGCCGCACCGCCTCCCACGGCGGCACCGCGAGGACCAGCTCGTCCACGACGTGCCGCTCGCCGGCGGTGTCGAGGAGCTCGTAGCGCCCGTCCGCGCGGCGGACCTGCCGCACCCCGGCCGCGGTCCTGATCCTGGCGGCGGGGGCCCGCGCGGCCAGGGCCCAGGCCGTGCTCTCCAGCCCCGGGAGGAGCTGCTGCCATCTCGGCTCGCCCGCGGTGTTGACGTAGAAGGCGACGGCGGCGCGGGCCGAGAGGGTCTTGGCCTGTTCGAGGCTGCAGCAGAACAGGAAGGCCGGGCGGGCGTACAGCACGTCCCGTTTGATCTCCTGGCTCACCGGCAGGGGCTCGACCAGGTCGGCCAGCGGTCGTTCCCAGCTGACGTCCTCCTTGTCCCATTCGGTGGCCCGCTGGAGGAAGGCCCCGACCGCCTGCCAGGCCGCCCCGAGCCGCTCGTCCCGGGGCCAGGACGGCTCCGGGGTGTGCGGGCTGACCAGCAGCGGCTCCCGGCGTCCCGCCTTCAGGACGGTGAGCGAGGCCGGCAGGTCCACGAACTGCTCGTCGCCGTACCCCAGCAGCTCCAGCAGCCTGCGATGTGTGGGGAACAGGTCCGGCGAGATGTCCTGGGCGCCGAGGTCGAGTGTCGCCTCGCCGCCGTCGGCGCGGACGCGGACCGACCGCATCGTGCCGCCGACGCGGTCGCGGGATTCGAGCACCACGGTCTCGCAACTGTCGGCCAGGAGCCAGGCCAGGGTGAGCCCCGACAGACCGGCTCCGACGATTCCGACGCGCATGTCATTTCACCTTGAGAAAGTTAGAGGGGACGTGCTCCGGTAGCGCGCCATTACCCGTCGCCCTGGTGATCGCACGGCGACTTCCGGGGAAATCGCGAGGCGTACGGCTGATGTCAGCGCGAATTCAGGGCCATGTCAGGAATGCGTGGCAGCGAATTGTCCGGCAATGCCTGCGCGATGAAGGAGGAATTCTTATGAACGGGCCGTCGAACAGGGCTCCTGTGGTGGTCGGCGCCGACGTGTCCGCGCCTTCGTCCGTCGCCCTGGAATGGGCGGCGGAGGACT
>NZ_JBSFGJ010000333.1:0-10380 GCF_053596515.1 Nonomuraea sp. NPDC001684 | reverse complement strand
GCCGTGCCTTGACCTTACTCAGGGCGGGTGTTTCCGCAGGTCAAGGCGTCGACGTGCGGCGCGGCCGGACGTCGCCGCCGCCTTGGAAACAGTCGTCCAGAGGCCGGTCAAGCGTTGGAGTCCGGGTAAGGGCCGGACGCCTGCACGGGTATGCGTACCGATGGCCAAGCATCTGATCAACGGAGCCCGACATGCTGCTGGACGAGCGTGGAGTGAGCACACCTGCCAACCTGCCCACTCCGGACTTCACCTTCGATCCCCATCAGCCGGGCGCGTGCCTCGCGGGTCTGAGGCCCTACCGCACGCACTCGTATCGGCTCGAAGGAGAGGAGCTTGGCGACAGGTTCGTCATCCACAACTACGGCCACGGCGGTGGAGGCATCACGCTGAGCTGGGGCTGCGCCGCCGCGGTACGAGACATGGTCCTCAAACGTCAGGCCGAGACCCATATCGTCGAAAGGGAGATCGCGGTGATCGGCGCAGGCGTCATGGGAATGACCGCCGCCACCCTGCTGCTCGACCTCGGGCTGAACGTCACGATCTATTCCGACCGCAAGCCGGTCGAGACCACGTCGTACAAGGCCGGCGGCCAATGGGCCGCGTCGATCCTGGAGTATTCCAAGGACTTCGCCAAGGTGCAGGAGTTCCAGTACATTCTCGCGACCGCCTACACGATGTTCAAGGCCAGCATCGGCAAGGGCTTCGGCGTGTCCGAGGTCGACAACTACAGCGTCCGCCCCACCTCGGGCATCGACGTGGTGCATGAACTCGTGCCGGGACTGCTGCCGCCGCGCGAATATCTCCCGCGCCTGCCGTTCCAAGGACACAACACCTCCGGATACAGGTACCGGACGTTGCTCGTCGAACCGCCGATCCTCATTCCCAGACTGGAACGCGACCTGAGGGCGCGCGGCGTCATGTTCGTGAGCCGGAGATTCATCAACAGCACGGACGTGCTCACGTCCCTGACGCAGAAAGTCATCATCAACTGCACCGGGCTCGGCGCGAAGGAATTGTGGAACGACAACGACATGATCTCGTACCGAGGACAGCTCGCGATGTTGCGGCCGCAGGTGAACCTGGAATACCTGTACGGGCAGAAGGGGTACATGTTCCCGCGCCATGACCATGTCGTCATCGGGGGCACCGTCGAGGAGAACGACCACGAGGTGTTCGATCCCGACAAATGCAAAGACCTGGTGGACTACATGGCCGGCGTGTTCGGCCAGGGGCCCGCAGTGCCGATGCCGGACTTCCACGTTCACCATCCGCGCAACGAGCGCCTGGTCGATCCGAGACTGTCGATCGCCCATGACGCCGAGAACTGAACGCGGGAATGTCAGCAACCACAGGAAGTGACGAGGCGTCAATGACTCAGACAGTTCAGGGATTCAGCGTCCAGGCCAAGTGTCTCACCCAGGACGGCGAGCCGTGGCATCTGCCCGGACCGGACGACACAGCGGAGAAGGGGGAGAGAGTGACCCTGCACATCACTGCCCGCCTTCTCAACTCGTCGCAGCCCTCCACGGACCTGGCGATGATCGAGTGCGAAATGCTCCGCGGATTCACGCCGGTCACGGACTCGCTCGACGCCCTCGTCGCAGGCGGCCTCGTCACCTTGTACGACATAGATGAGACAGATCAGTTGAACCAGCGACTGGAGCTCTACCTCAAGGAAGTCGGCAGCACCCCTACCGAGATCGCCTTCGAGATCGAGTGCAGACACGCGGTCCACAACCTGAAACCATCGACGATCGAACTGTCCGACTCCTACGACGCCGACAGCGGCGTGACCACCACGTATCCCACGGTCAAAGAATGACGAGCCAGTCGTTGAGGGCAGCGGCGGGAATGGCGGCTTCGTAGCGGACAGCACCAGCGCCGGCAGCCCCGCGTACGACAGCTCGGACGCCGCCCGGACCGCCGCGCGCACCGCGGCGGCCGGGGGAGCGCCGGCCGCACAGGCCGGTTCCGCGCCGGATTCCCGGCGGATGGGGACTACCCCCAGCACGGACCCTGGGCGCTGTTGACCCAGTCGATCTTGGTGACGGTCACGGGCAGAGGGTAGGTCTCATGTCCCACCCCGACGTCACCGTCCTCAGCGCGGTGAACGCACATCGACCCGCTCTGGCCGGCCGAATTGACGAACGAGACCACGACGTGGTCCTCGGTGGCGGGCCAGCCGTAGTTGAAGAAGGACCGGACGTTCTTGTAGGGGCTGAAGAGCACCCCGATGGCCGACCAGTCCTCGCCCCGGCCGATGCCGATCTTCGTTGCTTCCGAGATGACCTCTGTCGAATACACGCAGAAATCTCCCCGCCCGCAGCCATACAGGCGATCGGGAAGGCTTGCCGCGCTCGCGGGTGACACGAACGCCAGCCCTGCGAGAGAGATGGCAGCGACAGCAGCCGGGATGAATCTTCTCAGCATGAGATCTCCTCGTTAGTTGTCCGAGCAAGCCCAAAGGCCGTGAAACGCCTGCCCGTCGAGCAGGCAGCGGCAGGCAGGGGCCCAGTCTTGGTGGCTGGTGGATTGTCCGGAACCCCGATTCGCCACGCCACACAAACGTGATCGCGGTAGTGGTGGGGCAGAGCCAGTTCATCTTCTCGGGCCCAGGGCTGTCACCCGGTTCCGGCCTCAGCAGGAACACGCAGCTCAGCTGCCTGTCGTCCACTTGTTCTCGGCTGGTGGGCGATCCAAGCGACTCACTTCCCGATCGGATGGCTCGGTTGGCGCCGCCTGTCCGAGGGCTTGCTCGTACGAGGGTCGGCATGTCCGGCTGCCCGTCAGTCCCACCGTCCCACGAGTTGAGTCCCGCGCGACGCTCCGCACAGGCGGCGAGCGTTAGGCCAGGCGGGAGTGGTCGTCCAGGGCGGTGTGCAGGTAGCTGTAGCCGATCTTGGGCTTGCCGTGCCGGTAGCGGGCGGTGGTGGTGGCCTTGCGGTGGTTCCGCCGCCTTCTGGCACCGCGCCCACGCCCACTTCACCAGCCTGGGCATCACCGTCCGCCGCGTCCTGACCGACAACGGCGCCTGCTACAAGTCCCACCTGTGGCGCGACACCCTCACCGGCCTGGGCATCACCCACAAACGCACCCGCCCCTACCGGCCCCAGACCAACGGCAAAGTCGAGCGCTTCCACCGCACCCTGGCCGACGAGTGGGCCTACGCCCAGCCCTACACCAGCGAAACCGAACGCCGGCAAGCATTCCGATCCTGGCTGCACACCTACAATCACCACCGAGCACACACCGCACTCGGCGGCTACCCGCCCGCCAGCCGCGTACCTAACCTCTGTGGTCAGTACACCTAGAGCCTGGGCGTGTGCAGCGTCCACGCCGGAGGAGTTCGCCGAGCTCGTCGCCTCCCCTGCCGTAACTGCACGGGCCGCACCCGGCCGCCCGGAGTCGGGCCCTCACTCCGGGCGGCGGCGCCGGGAGGTCGGGGCCGCCCTTGTGCAGCCGGGCGTTGATCTGGCCGGCCTCCTCCGCCGTGATCACGCCGTGCTGCAGCTCCACGCCCAGCGCCGTGGCCAGGTCGCGCTGGCGGACGTCCACCAGGCTCTCCACCAGGGTCGCGTACGCGTGGGCATGGCGCCGGCCGGCCGTCCAGCCGCCGGTCACCAGGCCCGCCGCGACCACGGCGCCGGGCCACCAGGCGCAGCCGAGGAGCGCGTACAGCAGGCCCCAGCTCATGGTGAGCGCGGCGGTGTCGAGCGCCGCGCGGGCGTCGCGTACGGGTACGCGCTGGTGATCCTCCAGCAGCGACCACAACCGGGGCCATACCAGGGAGACCCGCAGTCCGTGGTACTCGGCCCGCACCCGCTCCTCCAGCAGCGCGAGCCGCCGCCCCGGCCAGGTGAGCCTGCGTCCGCGCCGTTCCAGCAGCCACAACCGCTCGACCGCGCCCACCGCCAGCCGGGCCAGGCCCGCCGCCACGGCGGCGGCCAGCACCGCGATGACCCCCACCGTCACCAGCGCCACCGGGTCGAGGCCGATCAGGGTCAGGCCGGCGCGGGTGCGCCGGACGAGCAGGCCCAGATCGAGGGCGTGGGCATGGCCGAGGGTGACCGTGCACCAGGCCGCCGCCGCGAAGCAGAGACCGAGCGGCCAGGCCGGGGACAGCCGGCGTTCGGTTGCCTTCTTGCCGACCTCGGTGAGCAACCCGTCGAGCACGGCGGTCACGACTCCGTGAAACGCATGGGCCGCCGGCGCAGGGCGCAGACGGGGGGCCGGTTCGCGGCGTCGCGACCCGACCGGCGGGGGCACCAGCCGTCGGGGCAGACGTACACGCCGCGCAGCTCGGGCCCGGCGGCGCCGAACAGCAGATACGGCTGCGGATGCGGATCTCCGCGCGGCTCGTCGGCGTCGTCGGCCGTGGCGGGGTCGAGCAGCGTCAGCACGTCGCGGGCCGTGCTGCCCTCGTCGAGCACGGTCAGCGCGTCGGCCAGGGCCGCCGTCCAGCCGCCGGCGGCGGCGTCCCGCCGCAGAGAGGGAAGTTCGGCGCAGAGGTACGCCCGCGCATCCACCTGGCCGCGGCGTTCCAGCTCGCGGGCTACCGCAACGTGATCGGCACCCTGTGGTCGATGTACGACGCCTCGGCCGCCGAGGTGGCCGCGGACGTGTACGCCGTTCTCGCCGCGGGCGCCGCCGACCCCGCGGTGGCGCTGCACCGGGCCGTCACCCGGTTGCGCGGCACCGCCCGTTTCGGCAGCCCGATGTTCTGGGCGCCGTACGTGCATATCGGCGTGTGACCGCGACCAGCGGTCGGCCGGGGCGGGCGGTCAGGGCGGGCAGTCGGGGGGCATCCGGAACACGCCGAACTCCAGGCGCAGCGAGTCGTCGGCGGGCAGGGCGATCGCCCGCGCCGACAGGTCGGACATCCAGCAGGCGGGCAGGAGGAAGTACCGCTGGTTGGAGTTGATCAGCAGGCGCAGGCCGGCGTAGCGGAAGCGGTACATCGCGCCGGGGTCGGGCAGGGCGGTCTCGGTGATGCCCGGCCCCTGCAGGTTCAGGCGCCGGGCCGCGTAGACCACCGTGCTCGGCAGCCTGCGCATGTCGGCCAGCGTCCGGTCGGCCTCCCGCTCACCGCGTGACTGCGCGAAGAGGGTGATCCCCCACAGCAGCAGGAACAGCAGCAGCGCCGTGCACAGCGTGCGCCGGACGAGCCGGTCGGTGGCGGAGGGCCTGTGGCGCGGGTCGAGCCGCTGCCGCAGGGAGGAGCCGTAGACCAGCAGGAAGACGCCCAGCCCCAGGCAGAGGGGCATGGCGTAGGCCGGCAGCGGCCGCCATCCGGCCACTCCCGCGTAGGGCGGCAGCGATCTCCATTCGCCCAGGCTCGCGTAGGGCGGCAGCAGTCTCCATCCGGCCAGGCTGCCGATGCCCACCGCGGCGCCGGCGACTCCGACGACGGCCATGACCCTGACCGCCCACTTGGCGAAGGGAGGATGCCGCTCGGCGGAGCGGGTCAGCCACGCGTGCGCGGGCGGCGCGACCAGGGCCACCACCAGGACGAGGATCAGCGGCTCTGCCGCCAGCGTGACGCTGCGCAGCGCGTAGTCCTGCAGGGACAGGCCCAGCATGCTCTGGTCCACGCCGAGGCGGGCGTACATGGTGTTGGTACGGACCGCCCCGAAGTACACCATGATGGCGGCGATGAAGGTGGTCGGCGTCACGACGTGGGCGAGGATCCGCCACAGGCGGGACACGTCCTGTCCGGTGCCGCCGTCGTCGTCCGGGGGTTCGGCGGCGGGCGGTGGGGCGGTCACGACGGGCCCGGCGCCGGGCCGGTCTCCTCCGGCGGCGGCTCGGGATTGTCGCCGGGCGCCCCGGTCTGGCCGCCGGTGTCCGGCGGCTCGCCGGGTGGCTCGGTGCCGGGCGCTTCGGAGGACGGCTCGCCCGGCGAAGGCCCGGCGGGTTCCGACGGTTGCGAGGGTCCGGACGAAGGCTCGGACGAGGTGCCGGACGAGGGCTGCGGGGGGCCGGGCGAGGCGGTGATCGTCGCGCACTCCGGGAGCGTTTCGGTGCCGGACACCACCGCGCACGCGTTCTTGAGGTAGCCGGCCGGGACCTGGCCGCCCTCCCGCTCGATGCGGGCGATGACCCGCCGGACCCTGTCGCGTTCGCCCCGCGCGGCGGCGCTCTCCAGTTCCGCCTGGTCGAGCATGGCGAACATCGGGCGGCGCAGCTGTTCCGGAATCTTCGCCCGGAGGTTGTTCGCGACATCGGCCTGCTCGACCGACTTGTCCCAGTTCCCGGTGTTCGCGTTGATCACCGCGCCGCAGGCGTTGGCCACCGCCTTCTCGCTGTCGGAGCTGCGGGGGTCGGCGGCCACCTGGTTGATCTTCTGCGCCGCCGGTCCGGCGAAGTCCTGTTTCTGGAAGACCTTCTGGCAGTCCATACCCACCTGCATGGTGGGGTCGGGGAGGTCGCCGGCTTCGTCGGCGTCGTCGGGGACGATCGGGGTGTCCGGCGTGATGACGGGCCGGGCCTGCTTGGGCGCGCTGGGCCCGGCCTCGCCCGCTTCCGAACCGTCCGGTCCGCTGCCGCCGCCGCAACCGCCGGTCAGCGCCACGGCGGCGAGCACCGTCGCCACCGCCCGCCAGGACATCCCCACCGTTCCCCCGAATGCTCCACGACCTATCGGAAACAGGTCATACCGCTTGCAGTCGGACGCCACTCTCGGACGACCCGAAGCTGGGGAATCCTTTGTCCTGCGGGATCGGGCGGAAGGCGGCCGGGCCGGTGGTCGCGGCCCGGCCGGGTGCGTCAGGCCGGCGGCACCGCGCCGTTCTTGGAGACGGGCACGGCGAGCTGCGAGCCGCCGGTGAGCCGCAGCTCCTCGGCGGGCAGGTTCGCCAACACCGGGTTCAGGTGCTTCAGCGTCAGCCCCACGATGGGGGTCGCCGGGCTGACGACGTCGAACTTCTCCAGGTCGACCCAGCGGACGAGGGCGAACACGTCCGCCGGGATCTGGTCGCCGCCTTTCTGCACCGGGACGCAGAGCTGACGGGCGGCGGCCACCTGCACGGTCCTGGGCGGGATCTGGTTGACCAGGACGGGGTTGAGCTGGGTGAGGTTCAGCGCCTTGTTCATCGACGGGTTCGGCGTGTGCGCGTAGCACAGCAGGTCGATGTGCGAGACGACGTTCAGGACGTCCGGCGGCGGGACGACGCCGTTCTTACTGACCGGCACGCACAGCTGCTGGGGCGAGCTCAGCGTGACGCTGAGGCCCGGCAGGCCCTGCAGGACGGGGTTGAGGTGGCGCAGCGACAGAGGCAGGTTGATCTGCGGGCCGGTCACCCGGTAGCAGGACAGGTCGACGTACCTGACGAAGTCGAGCGCGGGAGACGGCGGGATGACGTTGTTCTTGGCCACCGGCACGCAGAGCTGCTCACGCGGACCGAGCGTGACCTGCACGGGCGGCTGGTTGGCGAGCACCGGGTTGATGTGCTTCAGCGTCAGCGCGACGGCCGGCGGCTGGTACGTCGTGGTCTTGAAGCAGTCGAGGTCGAGGTTCGACACGAGCTCCTTGGCCGTCGGCAGCGCCAGGGCCCCGGCGGGGGTCGCGACGAGGAAGGCGGCGACGAACACGGCCAGACCAGCGGATAAGAGACGTCTTACCGCGGTCGTGGCGTGACGGTGGGGGGCAGGTCTTCCGTTCATCCATCCTCCTGGGCGGTGATGTGCCTTGACTGTGCGCCCGCGCGACCTGCCCGACAAGGTGGATGGCCGCTGTTTGACAGGCCCCTGTCAGCAGGCACGGGGCCGTGGCCCGCCCCGTGCTCCCCGGGGCGGGCCACGGCCTTGCTCACGACAGGGTGACGGTCCCGACCAGCACGCGGTGGTCGGAGCACAGGCCGCCCGGGTTGCCGGTGCACGTGGTCGCCGGGGCGAGCGAGTCGGCCGCGTAGGCGCCGCTGATCCGGTCCGCCCTGGCGAAGATCATGTCGAGCTTCGTGCCCGAGCCGCAGGGGCCCTTGCCGTCCGGCGTGCTGACGGTCAGCTCGCCGTAGCCGGGGCAGTTGCCCGCGTCGGCGTCGTCGAGCTCGTGGTAGCGGCCGGTGTTGCCGCGGTTGTTGGGGGTGTTCACGGTGGGGGAGTAGTAGCCGTTCAGACGGGCGGCGTCGGGCGGCAGGTTGAAGTCGCCCGCGACGACCACTGTGTCACCGGCCGCGTGGTAGGCCTCCAGCCTGGTCAGCACGGCGTCGAGCTGGGCGGCGCGGTAGGCGTCCACGTAGGTGGTGTGCGTGACGCAGAACCGCAGGCCGGGGCGGGACTGCAGGGGGGCGCAGAGCATCTTCCGCTTCTCGGTCTTGCCGTCGTCGGGCAGGGTGATGCGCTCGGCGGCCCCCAGGGGCTGCTTGCTGAACAGGGCGTTGCCGTACTCGCCGCCGCCGCACGGCCCGCCGGTCTGGGCGGGGTAGGTGGCGACGAACCGGGCGAAGTTGCCGTCGTCAGCGGGCCAGCCGGCCTCCCGCAGGCCGGTGACCAGCGCCTGGTACTGGCTCGCGCACAGCTCGTTGAACGAGACGAGCGTCGCGCCCCGCGCCACGATCGAGCCCACGGCGGCCCGGACCATGCCGTTGCCGGTCGAGCCGTGGTTCAGCGTGTTGCCGGCCGCGTTCCAGTGCCAGACGGTGACGGGCGTGGCGGCTCGGGCCGCGCCGGGCACGGCCGAGACGGTCAGGACCGACGAGACGATCACAGCGGCCAGGCGCCTGGGAAACCACACGGGCTCGCTCCCCGAAGTCGATGATCGGTGACGTACAGCGGACCAGAGCCGGGTCCGCCGCGTCAACGCCCCGACGCCGTCAGGCGCGCTCGGGCCAGCCGGACTCCAGCAGGTCGAAGACGGCGTCGAGGGCGGCGCGCGGGTCGGGCTCGGCGCCGGCCAGCTCGGGGATCTCCAGCACGTACCGGGCCAGCGCGCGCACGGTCATGTCGGCGGGGTCGCGCCCGGTCTCGGCCGCGATCGCCTCGGCCAGTGAGCCCTCGGCGGCGATCCAGAGCCGGCGCGAGTACTCCCGCAGGGCGGGCGTGCCCACGATCAGGTCGCGTTTGCGCCGCTGCTCGGGCGGCAGGTCGCCGGCGAACGGCCCCCGCTCGGCCAGGCAGTTCCGCAGGGCCGCCAGCACGCTCTGCCCGGGGGGCCGCTCGCGGACGGCGGCGGCCAGCCAGACGTGCCGCTCGTCGCCGTCGTCGAAGATCAGCGCGTCTTTGCCGTCGGGCACGTGCGCGAACAGGGTGGCGATGGAGACGTCGGCCTCGTCGGCGACCCGGGCGACGGTGACGCTGTCGTAGCCGTGCTCGGCGAACAGCCGCACCGCGGCCTCGGCCAGGGCCTTGCGGGTCTGCGCCTTCTTGCGTTCGCGGCGTCCTGTCGTCATGCTCTCATCGTAGCAAAAACTAGAATGATTCTGAATTCATAGCGACTACAGAAATGAGCGCTCCCGTGTCCTCCTCCTCCGCGCCCTGGGACGTCCGGCGCCTGCCGTCCGCACAGGGCAGGCACTTCCTGGTCACCGGCGGCAACGCCGGCATCGGCTACTTCGTGGCCGAGCAGCTCGCCGGCACCGGCGCCACCGTGATCCTGGGCAGCCGCGACCCCGCCAGGGCGGAGACCGCCGCGCTGTCCATCCGCGGCCGGGTCCCAGGCGCGCGCGTGCGGCAGGTGCCGCTCGACCTGGCCGACCTCGCCTCGGTCGGGGCCGTCGTCGCGGCGCTCGGACTGCCGAGCCTGGACGCCGTCGTGTGCAACGCCGGCGTGCTGCTCGACGACCCGCCGCGGCGCGAGACGAAGGACGGCCACGAGCTGATGTTCGCCACCAACCATCTCGGCCACTTCGCGCTGGTCGCGCACCTGGCGCCGCTGCTGGCCGCCGCCCCCGCCGCCCGCGTCGTGACCACCGGCAGCCTCACCGCCAGGTCCGAGACCCTGGACCTGGACGACCTGCAGAGCCGCGGCGACGTCCGGCCCAAGCGGGTGTACGCGCGCTCGAAGCTGGCGCAGATGCTCTTCGGCTTCGAGCTGGACCGCCGCCTGCGCGCCGCGGGCGCCACCACGGCGAGCGTGGTCACCCATCCCGGCGGCGCGCTGGACTCCCTGACGCCCTCGCGGCCGATCCGGCCGCGCACCGCCGGCGAGCGGCTGCGCGGCCTGCCCGCCGGGCTGCTGCTGCAGGGCAAGGAGGCCGCGGCGTGGCCAGCGGTGCGGGCCGTGCTGGATCCGTCCGTACGCGGGGGTGAGCTGTGGGGGCCCAGGGTGCTGGGGATGCGCGGCCTGCCGGCCCGCGAACCGGTGCGCGGGCACATGGCCGACCTCGAGCTCGCGGCCCGGCTGTGGGCCGCCAGCACCGCCCTGACCGGCCTGGACCCCTTCGC
>NZ_JBSFGJ010000332.1:0-10404 GCF_053596515.1 Nonomuraea sp. NPDC001684 | reverse complement strand
AGCTACAAGGAGAAGGGCGTGGCCGGGACCTCGCTCGTGCCGTTCGGCTGGGGCGACGGCGGCGGCGGCCCGACCCGCGAGATGCTCGCCGCCGCCGAGCGGCTCAGGTCTCTGGAAGGCTCGCCGGCGGTGGCGATCGACTCGCCCCAGGCCTTCTTCGAACGCGCCGAGGCCGAGTACGAGAACCCGCCGGTGTGGTCGGGCGAGCTCTATCTCGAACTGCACCGCGGGAGCCTGACCAGCCAGCACCTGACCAAGCAGGGCAACCGCCGCAACGAGCACCTGCTGCGCGAGGCCGAGCTGTGGGCCGCGACCGCCGCCGTCCGCGAGGGCGCCGCCTACCCCTACGACGAGCTGACCGACAGCTGGCACACCGTGCTGCTGCAGCAGTTCCACGACGTGCTGCCGGGCACCTCGATCGCCTGGGTGCACGACGAGGTCGAGCAGAACAACGCCGACCTGCTGGAGCGGCTGGACCGGGTGATCGACGAGAGCGTGCGCGTCCTCGTCGGTGACGGCGACCTGGAGCTCGCCACGGACGGGCTCGGCATCCGTGAGCGCGCCACGCACCCGGCGGGCGTCTCCCTCACCGCGGAGGACGCCGGGTTCGTGCTCGACAACGGGCTCGTCCGGGCCGTGATCGACCGCCGGGGCCACCTGGTGTCGCTGCGCGACGCCGGGACCGGCCGCGAGGCGATCGCGCCGGGCGCGGCGGGCCACCGCCTGGTGCTGCACCGCGACATCCCCAACGAGTGGGACGCCTGGGACATCGACGAGCACTACCGGCGCGTCGCCCGCGACGTCGACGAGGTCGAGAGCCTGGAGACCGGCGACGGGGAGATCGTCGTGACCCGCCGCTTCGGCGACTCGACGATCAGGCAGACGTTGCGGCTGCGCCCGGGATCGGCCGCGCTCAACCTGGTCGCCGAGGTCGACTGGCACGAGCGCCACGCCCTGCTCAAGCTCGTCTTCCCGCTGGACGTGCACGCCGACAGGTTCGCCGCCGAGACCCAGTTCGGCCACGTGTACCGGCCCACGCACACCAACACCTCCTGGGACGCCGCCCGCTTCGAGGTGTGCGCGCACCGCTGGATCCACGTCGGCGAGCCCGGGTACGGCGTGGCCATCGCCAACGAGTCGACGTACGGGCACGACGTGGTGCGCGACACCCGCCAGGACGGCGGCACGACCACGACCGTCGGCCTGTCCATGCTGCGCGGGCCGATGTTCCCCGACCCCGGATCCGACCTGGGCAGGCACACGCTCGCCTACTCGATCAGGCCGAACGCCGGCATCCGCGAGGCCGTCGCCGAGGGGTACCGCGCGAACGTGCCGGCGCGTGCCGTGCGCGGGGGGCGTGAGGTCGAGCCGCTGGTGCGGGTCTCGCACCCGGCCGTGATCGTGGAGGCGGTCAAGCTCGCCGAGGAC
The DNA here is from genome assembly GCF_053596515.1 of Nonomuraea sp. NPDC001684. Classification (NCBI taxonomy): domain Bacteria; kingdom Bacillati; phylum Actinomycetota; class Actinomycetes; order Streptosporangiales; family Streptosporangiaceae; genus Nonomuraea; species Nonomuraea sp. NPDC001684. The sequence continues at coordinate 8,976 of NZ_JBSFGJ010000332.1, read as the reverse complement.
CGCAGCGGCGACGTGATCGTGCGCCTGTACGAGTCGGAGGGGACCAGGGCTCCCGTGCGCGTCGAGGGGGTCGGGGCCGCCCGCTTCGTGGACCTGGTCGAACGCGACGTCGAGCCGCCCGCGGACGCGCGGTTCGAGCCGAGGGCCGTGTCGCTGACGCTGCGCCCGTTCCAGCTGGTCACGTTGCGCTTCACAGCAGCTGGTCGATGAACTCCAGCAGGGTGGCGAGGTCGCCGGCGGCCTGACCACCCGCGGTGGTGCGGCCGACGACGAGCTTCGGCGCGAAGTCGGCCGCCGTGCCCGGCGCGATCAGGTGCCCCGCCGCCGCGTCGCCGAGCGCGGGCAGGTTGGGGTCGATGGTCGTCAGGAACCCCGACCTGCGCTGCGGCGGGTCCATCGAGAAGTGGTCGTGGCCGACCAGCGCCACGTCCTCCGGGATCCGCAGGCCGTGGGCGCGCAGGCCGACGTAGGCGCCGTAGGCGATGAAGTCGTTGGCGCAGAAGATGGCGTCGACCTCGGTGCCCGCCTCGATCAGCCGGTTGACGGCCTGCAGGCCCCACGCCTTGGACCAGTCGCCGACGATGGGCTCCACCGCCTGCCCGGCGGCCGCCAGGGTCTCCACGAACCCGCGCGTGCGCAGCTCGGCGCCCCGCTCGCTGCCCTCGCCGATGTGCGCGATCTTCGTCCTGCCGAGCGACAGCAGGTGCTCGGCGGCGATCCGCCCCGCGCCGTGGTCGTCGGGCAGGAACGAGACGTCGGCCGGGTCGTCGGACTCGCAGAAGGCGTAGGCGACGGGGCACGACAGCCGGTCGGAGACCGACGGGTAGAGGCCCGACGGCCCCGACCCGATGACCAGCACGGCGTCGACGTGACGGGCTTCGAGCGCCCGGACGAACTGGGCACGCCGCTGGTCGCTCTCGGCGGCGTCGCACACGAGCGTGGCCAGCCCGGCCGCGGCCAGCCTGCGTTCCGCGCCGCGCAGCACCATGCTGCTGAAGATCTCCGAGGCGTCCTCGATGATGATCCCGACCAGCTCGCTCCGCCCTCTGGCGAAGGACTTGGCCAGAGCGTTGGGCCGGAAGTCGAGGCGTTCCACGGCCTCGTGGATGCGCCTGCGGGTCTCCTCGGAGGCGCGTCCGGTGTTGTTGAGCACCTTCGACACCAGCGACACCGAGACGCCGGCGGCCGCGGCGACGTCCGCGAGGGTAGCGGCCTTGCGCGCCATCAGTTCCTGTCCTCCCGGTGACAACAGGTGACGTCCACGTTTCTCCGGACTCTTGACAAAGTAGCAGGATCAGCACGACCATGGCGATGGTCAACCGGTTGACCATCGCCATGAAATCCGCCGGCACGCCACTGCTGCCCGCGTGAGCCCCCAGCGGTCACGACACCGCCCGAGCTCGATCGCCACCATGCCCGCAAAGAGGGATTCGTCATGCTTTATCACAAAAACTGGCGGCTCGCCGGTATCGCGATGACCGGAATCATAGCTCTCACCGCGTGTTCGTCCGGACGTCCCGACGCCGGGACGGCCCCGGACGCCAAGGTGACGATCCACGTCGGCAACATGCCCACCAAGGACAACGCCGACAATCTCGCTCTGTTCAACAAGCAGGTCACGGCCTTCCAGAAGCTCCACCCGAACGTCACCGTGGTGGGCGAGGAGACCAAGTTCGACCCGCAGACGTTCGCCGCCCTCGTCGCCGGCGGCTCGATGCCCACCACGATGCAGGTGCCGTACACCAACATCCAGCAGCTCGCCCTCAACGGCCAGGTACGCGACATCACCGACCTGGTCAAGGGCGACGCGGTGCTCTCCAGGCTCAACCCGGCCGTCGCCAAGCAGACGCAGAACGCGGAGGGCCACACCTTCGGCGTCGTCTCGGCCGCGTACACGATGGCCTTCATCTACAACCGGGCGCTGTACGAGAAGGCGGGCCTCGACCCCGACACCCCGCCGAAGACCTGGGACGAGGTGCGCGCCAACGCCAAGGCGATCAGCAGGTCGAGCGACGCGGCCGGCTTCACGATCGCGACGACGACCAACTCCGGCGGCTGGATCCTCACCACGATGGCCTACGCCAACGGCAGCATGATCCAGCAGCGCCAGGGCGACACCGTCACGTCCACGATCGACGCGGCCGGCGTGCAGGACGCGCTGACGTTCCTGCACGACGTCCGGTGGACCGACCAGGCCGCGGGCAAGAACTTCCTGCTGAGCCAGGACGACATGCGCAACTCCATCGCCGCCGGGCGGATCGGGCAGACCGTCCTCGGCGCCGACCTCTACCGCGACCTCGTCGGCAACCGCGACATGCCCGGCGACGACCTGGGCATCGCGCCGCTCCCGCAGTCGGCCGCCGGCCTTGGCACGCTGGGCGGCGGCGACATCGCCGTCGTCAGCCCCAAGGCCGCCCCGAGCGAGGCGGCCGCCGCGCTGGAGTGGGTGAAGTTCCGGTACCTGAACCGCTTCCTCGACCAGCAGGCCGCCGTCGAGTGGGCCGAGACCTCCAAGGCGGGCGGCCTGCCCGTGGGCGCACCGGAGGTGCCGCTGTTCTCACCGGAGATCTACGACCGCTACCTGACCTGGGTCTCCGGCTACGTCAACGTCAAGCGGGACCACTACCGGGCCTACTTCGACAGCCTGGGCAGACTGCCCATCCTCGGCGAGCCGCCCGTGGCCGCGCAGGAGACCTACGCGCTCCTCGACGCCGTCACCCAGCAGGTCCTCACCAAGCAGGACGCCGACATCCCGGCGGCGCTCACCCAGGCCCGGACGGACGCGCAGGCGCTGATCGATGCCGCCGCTCAGTAGGTGGACCCAGCGCGGCGGCCTCGGGAAACTCCTGTTCACCGCGCCCATGCTCATCGTGTTCGGGCTGTTCTCGTGGTGGCCGATCCTGCGCAGCCTGGTCCTCAGCTTCCAGCGCACCAACCTGGTCACCGACCCCACCTGGGTCGGGCTGCGCAACTTCAGCAGGGTGCTCGCCGACCCGCTGCTCGCCACCGCCGCCTGGAACACCGTCTGGTTCACCGCGCTGGCCCTGGTCGTCGGCTTCCCCGTGCCGGTGCTGCTCGCCGTGTTCATCGGGGAGCTGCGCCGTACGCGGACGATCGCCAGCGTGCTCGTCTACGTGCCGATCATCATCCCGCCGGTCGTGGCGGTGCTGCTGTGGAAGCAGCTGTACGACCCGAGCGAGCACGGCCTGCTCAACACCGTGGCCGGCTGGGCCGGGCTGGGACCGTTCCCCTGGCTGCAGAGCGCCGAGACGGCGATGCCCAGCATCGTCGTCCAGGCGACCTGGGCGGGCTTCGGCACGACGACGATCATCTACGTCGCCGCGCTGATGTCGGTGCCGCCCGAGCTCTACGAGGCGGCCGAGCTCGACGGCGCCGGGGTGCTGCGCCGGGTGTGGCACATCACGCTGCCCCAGCTGCGCCCGGTCATCCTGCTCATGCTGATCCTCCAGGTCATCGGCACCTTCCAGGTGTTCACCGAGCCCTACGTCATGACCGGCGGGGGGCCGGACAACAGCACGGTCACGCTGCTCATGCTGATCTTCAAGTACGCCTTCGTCGCCGGCGACTTCGGCAAGGCGACGGCCCTGAGCCTGATGCTCGCCGTCTTCCTCACCGCCCTGTCCGCGGTGTACCTGCGCGCGACGAGGGGGTGGAAGCACTCATGAACGAGCGTGGCATCCTGTCCAGCGGCGAGCGGCGCAGGCCGGCGACCCGCGTGGTGTTCACCGGGCTGATCGTGGCCGTGCTCGCCTGCCTCGCGATCGTCGCGGCCGGACCGATCCTCTGGCTGGCCAAGTCGGCGGTGTCGACCTCGCAGGACATCCTGCGCGACCCGTTCGGCTGGTGGCCGAGCGGCATCCGGTGGGACAACCTGGCCAGGGCGTGGAACGGCATGGACATCGGCCGGGCCCTGGCCAACACGGTCTGGATCGCGGCCGGCAACTGGTTCTTCGGCCTGCTGGTCGCCCTGACCGGCGGCTACTCCCTCGCCATCCTGCGGCCGAGGTACGCCGGGGTCGTCTCGGCCGCGGTGATGGCCACCCTGTTCATCCCGGGAGTCGTCTCCCTGGTGTCGCTGTACCTGACCGTGATCGACGTGCCGGGCGTCGGGGCCAACCTGATCGACAGCTACTGGGCCGTGTGGCTGCCCGCCGCCGCGCACGCCTTCAACGTGCTGCTGGTGAAGAACTTCTTCGCCGAGCTGCCGAAGGAGGTCTTCGAGGCGGCCAAGGTCGACGGCGCCAACTCCTTCGAGGTGTTCCGGCGCATCGTGCTGCCGATGTCGCGGCCGATCATCGCCGTCGTCTCGCTGCTCACGCTGGTGTCGGCCTGGAAGGAGTTCCTGTGGCCGCTCCTCGTGCTGCCCTCGCCCGATCTGCAGCCGCTGTCCGTCGTCCTCTACAAGATCTCGGCCACCGCGGAGACCAGCACGCTCATCGCCGCCATGTTCATCGCCGTGATCCTGCCGCTGGTCTTCTTCCTGCTGTTCCAGAAGCAGTTCCTACGAAGCGCCGGCCGCGCCGGCGCCGTCAAGGGGTGACCCGATGAAAACACTGTCAGCGCTCCTCCTCGTCACCACCGCGTTAGCCGTCCCGAAACTCCCGTACTCCAACACCTTCGACCCGTGGGCCATCAGCAGGAGCGGTTCGGCCGAGGTCGCCTTCACCGCCACCGCGCAGGGCCACACCGGGTCGGCGGTGCGCATCGTCAACCAGACGCCGAGCAGCCCGAACACCTACGGGCAGCTCGCCCAGACCGTGCCGGTCAAGCCGGGCACGCTCTACCGGTTCACCGCCTGGGTGGCCTCGGAAGGGCTGTCGAAGGCGGCCGCGCTGCAGGCGGTGCTGAGCCCGGACAGCACCCAGCGCTTCAACTTCCCGATGGGCGCCTACGACTGGCGTCAGGTCTCCTGGACCTACACCACCCCGGCCACCCAGACCAGCTTCTCCCTGCGCATCGTCTCCCAGGACGTGACCCCCGGCGTACGGCTGGACGACCTGACCATGACCGAGGACGGCAGCGGCCGGAACCTGCTGGCCAACCCCGGCTTCGAGGAACACTCCACCTACTTCGGGGTCATGAACGACTCCCTGCTCTTCGACCCAGGCAAGGCCGCCCTGGAACTGTTCACCGACGCCCAGAACCCGGCCCCCGCCCCCTGGGCCGTACAGGACGCCCGGGGGACGCAGGTCGCGAGCGGCACGGCCGCCTTCACCGGCGGGAACAGCGTCGTGGACCTGGCCTCGCTGCCCAACGGCTTCTACACCTTCACCTCCGGGACGCTGAGCACGAGCTTCGGCATCGTGCCGCCGATGCCCGCCGAAGCGGCCGGCTCGCCGTTCGGGGTCGGCCTGCACGGGTACGAGCAGGAGCTCATCGACGGCATCGCGCGCATCGGCTACACCCACTCACGCAACGACGTGGGCTGGTCGGCGGTCGAGAAGCAGGCGGGCGTCTACACCTTCGACCGCTACGACGCCGGATTCGCCGCCCTGCACGCCGCCGGGATCGAGCCGCTGCCGATCTCGGCCTACCGCAACCCGCTCTACGACGGCAACCGCACGCCCAGCTCGCCCGAGGGCCTGGCCGCCTACGGACGCTTCACGGCCGCCGTCAACCAGCACTTCGCGAGCTACACCCGGGCGACCGAGGTCTACAACGAGTTCAACATCAACTTCAACGACGGCCTGTGCGGCCGGACCCCCGCCTGTTACGCGCAGCTCCTCCAGGCCGCCGCCGCCGCCAAGCCGCAAGGAGCCCGGCTCGTGGGCCCGGCGATCTCCGGCGCTTCGGCCGACTACGTGCGCCAGGTGCTCGAACAGGGCGGTGCGCAGGCGCTGGACGCGGTGTCCGTCCACCCCTACCGCCACCCGACGCCGCCCGAAGGCATGGACACGCAGATGGCGTCGCTGAGCCAGACCATCGACGCCGCCGCCGGCCGCCCGCTCCCGCTGTGGCTGACCGAGTACGGCTGGCCGACCCACACCGCGGGTGGCACGACCGACGCCATGCAGGCCGACTACCTGGTGCGCTCGGCGGTGCTCTCCCTGGCCGGCGGCGCCGACCGCCTCTACTGGTACGACGCCCGCGACGACGGAACCGATCCAAACAACCAGGAGCACAACTTCGGCGTCTTCGAGGTCCGGCGCGCGACGGCCCGCTACGCCGCCGAGCCCAAGCCGGCCGCGGTCGCGCAGGCGGTGATGGCGGCCGAACTCGCCGGACGCACGATCACCGAGCGGGACACGCTGGACGCGACCACGTACTCCTTCCCCTTCAGGGGCACCGCGGGCGACCTCGTCCGCGTCATGTGGGCGTCGGACGGCCCGCGGACCGTGACCCTGCGCACCGCCCAGCCGCTCACCCTCACCGACCAGTACGGCGTGCCCGCCACCCTGAGCCCGCACGCCGGGGCCGTCCAGGTGACCCTGACCGAGCACCCGGTCTACGTCAGGGGCCAGGTCGACTCCCTCGCCCTCGACCCCGCGCCCGCGATCACGCTGAAGACGCCGCCGACCGTCGCCGACGGCGAGGGCATCGAGGTGCGCGCGGTCGTCGACCGCACCGGCCGCAACTGCCGCGCCGTCCCCGCCAAGGTGACGATCACCCTGGACGGGCGGCGCCACGACGTCAAGGTCAAGGGCTGCGGCACCGCCGAGACCGTCTTCGACCTCCCCGCTCCCGCGGGCGGCAAGGCGAGCTGGGTCACCGGCTGGGCCACCACCGGGAACGAGAAGGTGGCACGACTCGCGACGCCGACGATCAGGGTCACCACCCCCGTGGTCGCCGCCATCGGGGTCGACCTCGTCCGCGACGGCGGCTACCGGGCGCAGGCGTCCGTCTCCCTGTCCAACACCTCCCGCAAGACCCCCGTGACGCTCGACGGCATCACCTGGACGCTCGGCAAGGAGTCGGGCACGATCGACGACACCACCACGCTGCAGCCCGGCAAGCAGGTCTCGCACGCCGTCCCCCTTCCGTCGCTGCGCGTGTGGGAGCAGGGCTACCTCGACGTGTCCGTCAGGCTGCGCGGCCGTCCCGCGCTCCAGCTGCGGCAGTCCGTCGGCGCGGGACCGATCGAGCCCGACACGGCCACCACGGTCGCGCCGATCGACCTGGCGGCCGACGCGACCTGGTTCCGCTACACCGGCGACTGGGGCGGTGCCGCAGACCTCGGCGGTCCCGTCCGGATCACGCAGACGGCGACGGGGCTGCGCCTCCAGGCCACGGTCCAGGACGACGTGTTCACCCAGAAGAACCCGGCGGGCAACCTGTACAACGGCGACTCCATCCAGCTCTCCCTGTCGCCCGCGCTCCCCGGCGCCTCCACCGAACGCACCGAGATCGGCCTGGCGCTGACGCCCGACGGGCCGGCCGCCTACACCTTCGCCGCCTTCGGCATCGCGATCACCGGCCCGACCCCGACGGAACGGCTCGCGGTGACCAGGACCGGCGCCACCACTGCCTACGACGTCGTCCTGCCCTGGCAGAGCCTGGGGCTCAACGGACCTCCGGCCGGGGTGTTCGCGCTGTCCCTGCTGGTCAACGACGACGACGGCCCCGGCAGGAAGGGCTATCTGGAGTGGTCGTCCGGCATCGGCCACAGCAAGGACACCGGCCGGCACTTCCCCGTACGACTCACCAGCGGGCTCCAGGGGCCGTCCGGCTCCTGAGGGCTCCACGAGGGCCGGGGCGACGGCGAGGTGATCGATCACTTCGTCGTCGTGCGGCGCGCGGGCGACCGGCTAGGCTGTGACGCGCAGCGCGAGGAGAGGGGGCCCTTGGACGAGGCTGAGACGCCGCGCCTCACGATCCACGAGGTGGCCCGGCGCGCGGGCGTGTCGCACCAGACGGTCTCCCGGTACTTCAGGAAGAACGAGACCCTGAGACCGGCGACCCGCGCCAAGATCGACCTGGTCGTCCAGGAGCTCAACTACCGGCCGAACCTCGTCGCGCGTTCCATGCGCACCCGGCACACGAACCGGCTGGCGGTCACCCTGCCCGCCTCCGACTACCTGTGGCCGGCGCGCATGCTCCGCGCCGCCGCGGCCGCGGCGCACGCCGAGGGCTTCCAACTGGAGGTGCTCAGTGTCGAGGGAGATCCGCGGGCCAGGGCGGAGCGGGTGCTGGAGCTGGCCGGATCCGGGCAGGTCGAGGGCGTTCTGTCGCTTACGCCCCTGGAAACCGATCCGGCCGCCTCGCCGGTGCCCATCGTGGTCACGGGCGACTACGACGACCGACTGCGCGGGACGAACGAGCTGGCGGACGCCTCCCCGGTCGAGGAGATCATCGACTATCTCGCCTCGCTCGGCCACCGGGTCTTCTTCCACATCGCGGGCGCGCAGAGCTGGGCCTCTGCCCGCAACCGCAGGCTCGTCTTCGAGCAGACGATCGCGCGCCGCGGGCTCGTCTCGTACGGCGTCGCGCTCGGCGACTGGAGCTCCCGGTCCGGCTACGACGCCGTTCGCGGTCTGCCCGACGGCTGTGGCGTGACCGCCATCGTGGCCGTGAACGACCACGTGGCGATGGGGGCCGTACGCGCGGCGCTGTCACGGGGCTGGCGGATCCCGGGCGACGTCAGCGTGTTCGGCTGGGACGACGAGGAACTGGGACGTTTCGCCACCCCCTCGCTGTCCACCGTGGCGGTGGACCGGGAGGTGCAGGGGCGGGAGGCGATGGCCCGGCTCATCGCGGCGGTGCGCGGCGAGCCCGCGCCGCCGCCGTCCGACCGGTCGATCAACCGGGTCATCGTCCGCGAGACGGCCGGTCCGGCGCCCGCCTGAGGACCGGCCCGCACGTCGGCGCCGATCCAGCCGCAGGACCCGTCGGCCGCCCTATCAGTGGCGCGGCGCCCACGTGCGCGCAGCCGGCCGCCCGATCAGGGGAGTGGCGCCCACGTGCGCAGCCGGCCGCACATGCCGAAGGCGCGAGGGCAGGCCGCCGTGGTGCGGACCA
>NZ_JBSFGJ010000331.1:0-10478 GCF_053596515.1 Nonomuraea sp. NPDC001684 | reverse complement strand
TTCGGCGCGGTGCAGGCCGGGCAGGTCTGCATGCTGGCGGCCTGGCGCCAGAACATGGCGGGGCTCGGCACGCGGCTGCCGCTGCGGGAGGCCGGACGGATCATGTTCGTCGGCCAGCTCGGCAAGTACATCCCCGGCGCGGTCTGGCCGGTGCTCGCCCAGATGGAGATGGGCCGCGACCTCGGCGTGCCGCGTCCGCGCAGCGCCGCGGCGTTCTTCCTGATGATGCCCGTCCAGATCGCCAGCGGTCTGCTGGTCACGCTGGTCACGCTCGGCTGGCACCGGTTCGGCTGGGTGCTGCTGTTCATCCCGCTGCTGCTGGTGCTGCTGGAGCCCAAGGTCGTCAACGGCGTGATCGGCTTCGGCCTGCGCAGGCTGAAGCGCGAGCCCCTGGAACGCCCGCTCACCCGGCGCGGCATGCTCACCGCGCTCGGCTGGGCGCTGGCCGGCTGGACGGCCTACGGCGTGCACTTCTACTTCGTCGCGCCGCAGGGCGGCCTGCTGTTCGCCGTCGGGGCCTTCGCGCTGTCGTGGTGCCTGGGCATCGTGACCTTCGTCGTGCCGGCCGGGGCGGGGGTGCGCGAGCTGGCGATGGTGGCGGTGCTCGCCCCCGTGCTCGACAGCGGCGCGGCCATCGCGGTGGCCCTCTGCTCCCGCATCGTCATCATTCTCGGTGACCTGATCTGCGCAGGTATGGCGGGAATTGCCGCACGTCGCGACTCGGTGTGATTTGGCCCACGATTTGGGGGAGGGTGGTCATAAGCTGAAGCAAAGAGGGGGGACTTGCCAGGTCCCACGTCGATCTTGAGGGGAGAAGATCCACGTAATGCCTCGAGTGCTCGTCGATGCCGCCGCGGTCCCCGCCGACCGTGGTGCGTTGATCCGGTACGTGGACGGGCTCGTGGCCGCGCTCCACCAGGCAGGGACCGATCTGGTCGTGGTCTGCCAGCGTGCGGAAGCGGAAAGGTACCAGCGGCTGGCGCCTTCGGCCCGTGTCGTCCCCGGCCCCGTCGCCATCACCAACCGGGCCGCCCGGCTCGCCTGGGAGCAGACCGGCGTGCCGCTGCTCGCCCGCCAGACGGGGGCCGAGGTCATCCACGCCCCCTACTACTCCATGCCGCTGCGCTCCGGCCTGCCGACCGTCGTGACGGTGCACGACGTGACCTGGTTCACCGAGCCCGAGCAGCACAGCCCGGCCAGGGCCGCGTTCTTCCGCTCGGCCACGCGCACCGCCGTCCGGCACGCCCAGCGTGTCATCGTGCCGTCCAAGGCGACCAGGGACGAGCTGGTCCGCGTGTTGTCGGCCGACCCCACCCGCATCGACGTCGCCTACCACGGCGTCGACCTCGCCCAGTTCCACCCGCCGAGCGAGGACGAGGTGCGCCGGGCGGCCATCAGGTGCGGGCTGCGCGGCCAGCCGTACGTGGCCTTCCTCGGCAACCTCGACCCCCGCAAGAACGTGCCCAACCTGATCCGCGGCTTCGCCGCCGCCGTCAAGCGGCTGGAGACGCCGCCCGCGCTGGTGCTCGGCGGCGGCGTGCACGAGGACGACGTCGACGCCGCCTGCCGCGAGGTCGAGGCCACCGTCCGGGTGATCAGGCCGGGATACCTGCGCGCGCCCGATCTGCCGGGGTTCCTGGGCGGTGCGCTCGTCGTGGCGTTCCCCTCCCGGGGCGAGGGCTTCGGCATGCCGGTGCTGGAGGCCATGGCCTGCGGCGCGGCCGTCCTCACCAGCCACCGCACCTCGCTGCCCGAGGTGGGCGGCGACGCCGTCGCCTACACTGAGCCGGACGCGGACAGCATCGCCGACGCCCTGGGCGAGCTGCTCGCCTCCGCCGACCGGAGGCGGCAGTTGCAGGAGGCCGGGCGGGCGCGGGCACGCGAATTCACCTGGGAGGCCTCGGCGGAGGCGCATCTCAACTCTTATCAACGCGCAATCGAATAGTTCGCTACTCTCACGGAGTGATGGAGAGCTCTTTGCCAGACCTCGAGGCGATCCTCCTGGTCGGGGGGCAGGGCACACGCCTGCGTCCGCTGACACTGGGCACGCCCAAGCCGCTGCTGCCGACCGCCGGAGTGCCGTTCCTGGCCCACCAACTCGCCCGTGCCCGGTCCTTCGGCGTGCGCCGGATCGTGTTCGCGACCTCGTACAAGGCGGCGATGTTCGAGCCCGCCTTCGGTGACGGGTCGGCACTCGGGCTCTCGCTCGAATACATGACCGAGGAGACGCCGCTCGGCACCGGCGGGGCCATCCGCAACGCCGCCGAGGCGCTCACCGGCGGGCCCTCCGACCCGGTGCTCATCCTCAACGGCGACATCCTGTCCGGCCACGACATCGGCGACCAGGTGCGCACCCACTGCGAGCGCGGCGCCGCCGTGACGCTCCACCTGACGGAGGTGGACGACCCGACGCGGTTCGGCTGCGTGCCGACCGACGAGTCCGGACGGGTGACCGCGTTCCTGGAGAAGACCCCCAACCCGGTCACCAACCGCATCAACGCCGGCTGCTACGTCTTCACCCGCTCGGTGATCGACTCGATCCCGCGCGGCGAGGTCGTCTCCGTGGAGCGCGAGACGTTCCCCGGGCTGATCGACTCCGGTGAGCTGGTGCTGGGCTACGCCGACCGCACGTACTGGCTCGACGTGGGCACGCCGGCCGCGTTCGTGAAGGGCTCGCGCGACCTGGTGCTCGGGCGGCTCGACTCGCCGGCGCTGCCCGGCCCGCAGGGCGAGCACCTCGCCCTCGCCGGGGCGAAGATCTCGGCCGAGGCCAAGGTCCAGGGCGGCACCGCCGTCGGCGCGCGGGCCGTCGTCGAGGCGGGCGCGTCCGTGGTGGGCTCGGTGTTGTGCGACGACAGCGTCGTCGAGGCGGGCGCCACGGTGAGCGACTCGGTCGTGGGCAAGGGCGCCCGGATCTGCGCCGGCACGGTCGTGCGCGACGCGGTGATCGGTGACGGCGCGGTGGTCGGGCCGGGCAACGAGCTGCAGGGCGGGGTGCGCGTCTGGCCGGGCGTCGAGCTGCCCGAGCGCGCGGTCCGCTACTCCAGCGACGTCTGACCCGCCCGCCGGGGCCGCGCGGGTGAGCGACCACCCGCCGCCGCGCGGCAGACTGGACATGTGATGGAACGCAGGTGGGAGCCCGACGGGCCGCTCGACGTGGAGCTGGCCCTCGGCCCCCACCGGCGCGGCACCGGCGATCCCGCCTGGCGCCGCACCTCCGACGGCTCGATCTGGCGCGCCTGCCGCACCCCCGACGGCCCGAGCACGCTGCGGGTGACCGTGACGGCCGCGGCCGTGCGGGCCCAGGCATGGGGGCCGGGCGCCGGATGGTCGCTGGAGACCCTGCCCGCCCTGCTCGGCGCGCTCGACGACGTCTCCGGCTTCCGCGTCCGGCACGACGTGCTGGCGGACGTGGCGCGCAAGCACGCAGGGCTGCGCATCGGGCGTACCGGGCGGGTCATGGAGGCGCTGGTGCCCGCGGTGCTGGAGCAGAAGGTGGTCGGCCGGGAGGCGTGGCGGGCCTGGCGCTACCTGCTGCGCCACTACGGCGAGCCCGCCCCCGGCCCGGCCCCCGACGGCATGCGGGTGCCGCCCGAGCCGGTCGTGTGGCGGCAGATCCCGAGCTGGCACTGGCACCGGGCGGGCGCGGAGGCCGTCCGGGCCCGGACGATCGCCAACGCCGCCTGGCACGCCGCCAAGCTGGAGGCCGCGGCCACCACGGACGAGCTCGACCGGCTGCTGCGGGCCCTGCCCGGCATCGGCGTCTGGACGTCGGCCGAGGTGCGCCAGCGGGTCTTCGGCGACGCCGACGCGGTGAGCGTGGGGGACTTCCACCTGGCCAAGCTGGTCGGCTACGCGCTGACCGGGGAGAAGACCGACGACCAGGGGATGATGCGGCTGCTGGAGCCGTACCGGGGGCATCGGCACCGGGCGACGGTGCTCGTCTGGCTGAGCGGTCTGCGCCCGCCCGCGCGCGGGCCGCGGATGGCCGCGCGCGACTACCGGTCCTTCTGACATCCCGCCCTGAGTGCGCGTCACGAACTCAGGGGTGCGTACTGTGCCTCTATGAGTCTTGTCAGTGATTCCGCGCTTCGCCGTGCCCTCGCCCGTGCCCGTGACGGCAAGGCGCTCGACCTCACCGAGGCCGTCGTGCTGCTGCACGCGCGCGGCGAGCAGCTCGACGCGCTGCTCGACCACGCCTCCCGCGTGCGCGACGCCGGACTGAAGGCCGCCGGCAGGGAAGGGGTGATCACCTACAGCAGGAAGGTGTTCATCCCGCTGACCAGGTTGTGCCGGGACCGTTGCGGCTACTGCACGTTCGCGACCGCGCCGCACAAGCTGGAGTCGGCCTTCCTGAGCCCGGACGAGGTGCTGGAGATCGCCCGGCAGGGCGCGGCGATGGGCTGCAAGGAGGCGCTGTTCACGTTGGGGGACCGGCCGGAGGACCGCTGGCACCAGGCCCGCGAGTGGCTGGACGCGCACGGCTATGACGACACGTTGTCCTACGTGCGAGCCATGGCCATCCTGGTGCTGGAGGAGACCGGGCTGCTGCCGCACCTCAACCCCGGTGTGCTGAGCTGGCGTGACCTGCAGCGGCTCAAGCCGGTCGCGCCGTCGATGGGCATGATGCTGGAGACCACCTCGCGGCGGCTGTTCGAGGAGAAGGGGCAGCCGCACTACGGCTCCCCCGACAAGGACCCGGCGGTACGGCTGCGCGTGCTGGAGGACGCCGGCCGCAGCAACGTGCCGTTCACGACCGGGATCCTCATCGGCATCGGCGAGACCGTCGAGGACCGGGCCGAGTCGATCTTCGCCGTCCGGAAGGTGGCCCGCGAGTACGGCGGCATCCAGGAGGTCATCGTCCAGAACTTCCGCGCCAAGCCGGACACGGCCATGCGCGGCCTGCCGGACGCCGACCTGCACGAGCTCGCGGCCACGATCGCCGTCGCGCGCCTGGTCCTCGGCCCCCGCGTACGCCTCCAGGCCCCGCCCAACCTGGTCGACTCCGAGTACGCGCTCATGATCCGCGCCGGCATCGACGACTGGGGCGGCGTCTCGCCCCTGACCCCCGACCACGTGAACCCCGAACGCCCCTGGCCGCAGATCGACGACCTGGCGGCGCGCACCGCCGAATCCGGCTTCGACCTGCGGGAACGCCTGACGATCTACCCCGAGTACGTGCGGGCCGGCGAGCCCTGGCTGGACCCGCGGCTGTTCGCGCACGTCGAGGCCCTGGCCGACCCCGGCACCGGGCTCGCCCGCGAGGACGCCGTGCCGCAGGGCCGTCCCTGGCAGGAGCCGGACGGCGGGTTCACCGCCGCCGGCCGGGTGGACCTGCACGTCGAGGTGGACACCACCGGCCGGGCGAACGACCGGCGCGACGACTTCGACCACGTCTACGGCGACTGGACGGCCCTGCGCGAACGCCTCGGCCCGATCGCCGCCTCGACGCCGAGCGACGTGCGGCAGGCGCTCCGGCGGGCCGAGGCCGACCCCGCCGGGCTGACCGACGCCGAGGCCGTCGCGCTGCTGGGCGCGGAGGGCGAGGCGCTGGACGAGCTGGCGGCCATCGCCGACGCGCTGCGCGCGCAGGCCGTCGGCGACGAGGTCACCTACGTCGTCAACCGGAACATCAACTTCACCAACGTCTGCTACACCGGCTGCCGCTTCTGCGCCTTCGCCCAGCGCAGGACCGACGCCGACGCGTACACGCTCAGCCTGGACCAGGTGGCCGACCGGGCCGAGGAGGCGTGGGCGGCGGGCGCGACCGAGGTGTGCATGCAGGGCGGCATCCATCCCGACCTGCCGGGAACCGCGTACTTCGACATCGCCAGGGCGGTCAAGGCCAGGACGCCCGGCATGCACGTGCACGCGTTCTCCCCGATGGAGGTCATCAACGGAGCCTCCAGGACGAACCTGTCTATACGCGACTGGCTGGAGGCGGCCAAGGAGGCCGGGGTGGACTCGCTGCCCGGCACGGCGGCCGAGATCCTCGACGACGACGTGCGCTGGGTGCTGACCAAGGGCAAGCTGCCGGCCAAGGAGTGGATCGAGGTCATCACCACGGCCCACGAGGTCGGCATCCCGACGACGTCCACGATGATGTACGGCCACGTGGACCACCACCTGCACTGGGTCAGGCACATCAAGCTGATCAGGCGGCTGCAGGAGCAGACCGGCGGGTTCTCGGAGTTCGTGCTGCTGCCGTTCGTGCACACCAGCGCCCCGATCTACCTGGCCGGCATCGCCCGGCCCGGCCCCACCGCCCAGGAGAACCGCGCGGTGCACGCCCTGGCCAGGATCCTGCTGCACGGCGCGATCTCCAACATCCAGTGCTCGTGGGTCAAGCTCCAGGACGACCTGTGCCGCCAGGTGCTCCGGGGCGGCGTGAACGACCTCGGCGGCACCCTCATGGAGGAGACGATCAGCCGGATGGCGGGCTCGGAGAACGGCTCGTACAAGACGATCAGCGAGCTGCGCGAGATGGTCGAGGTCACCGGCAGGCCGGTACGCCAGCGCACCACCGAGTACGGCAGCCCCACGGCCGAACGGCTGGCCGCCGCGCAGGCGAGCGACGGGGTGTGCCAGAGCGTGAGAAGAATCTTGCCGATGGCATAGTTGTAACAAGTTCTAACAAGGGTTGCGCCCGGTATGGGAGGCACTGGAAGAATCATCACTCCACTGGAGAGAGGTTCATCGTGCGGTTGGGTCGACACCGTGCCGCGCTGCCTCCCGTGCAGCGACGCAGGAAGGCGCTCCAACGGGGCATGCTGGCCGGCCTCGCCGCCGTGGCCGTCGCCGCCGGCAGCCTGTACGTGGTGCTCGGCGGCGGTCCCGCCCTGTGCGTGTCACGAGATCCTGTTCTGGTCAGCGTGGCCGCCGCCGTGGACGTGGCGCCGGCGGTCATGGAGGCCGCCGGGCGCTTCAACGAGACCAGGGCGTCGGTCGGCGGGCGGTGCGTGCTGGTCCAGGTGACCGAGCAGCCGTCGGCCACCGTGCTGCGCACGCTGATCGGCGACCGGGCCGGCGTGCTGCGCGAACGTCCCGACGGCTGGATCGCCGACTCCTCGGCCTGGATCAGGCTGGCCCGCAGCCAGGGCGCGAGCTCGCTGCCCGCGGGGGAGACCGTGGTGGCCACCTCGCCGCTGGTGTTCGCCACGCGCTCGTCGCTGGCCCGGCGCTTCTCGGTCGGCGGGACCGAGATGAACTGGCGGATGGTCTTCCCGCCGACCGTGCGCGGGCGGCTGACGCCCAGCTCGGGCGAGCCCGACGTGGTACGGGTGCCCGACCCGTCGCTGGTGGGCGCGGGGATCGCGACCGTGGCCGCGGCCAGGGACGTCGTGGGCACCGGGCCGGCCGCCGACAAGGCGCTGACGGCGTTCGTCCGCTGGGCGCAGGCCGGGTCGGCGCCCGACTACCGCAGCATGCTGGACGCCGTGGACGACCGCGGGTTCTGGCAGCGGCCGGTGGTCATCGTCCCTGAGCAGTCGGTGTGGAACCACAACCGGGTGCCCTCGCCCGACCCGGTCGTCGCGCTGCACCCGCGCGAGGGCACGATCGACCTCGACTATCCCTACGTCGTCACGGCGGCCGATCCCGACGTCGCGGAGGCGTCCACCGCCTTCGCCGACTGGCTGAAGGGGGGCCAGGCCCAGGAGATCGTCCGGCGGGCCGGGTTCAGGTCGGGCGACGGCCGGCTGGGGCCGCTCCTGACCGGGTCGCAGCTCCCGTCGGAGGCGCCGAAGACCAGGCCGTCGGTGTCGCAGCAGGACATCGACGAGGCGCTGCGCGCCTGGAGCAGGCTGGCGCCGCCGACCAACATCCTCGTGCTGGCCGACACCTCCAAGCACATGGCCGAGCCGCTGAACGGCAGTACGAAGGTGCGCATCGCGCTGGCCGCGGCCAAGATCGGGCTGCAGCTCTTCCCGAACTCCACGCACATGGGCATGTGGGAGTTCGCCGACAAGGTGGGGAACCTCCGCAGCTACCGGCAGCGGGTCAGCCTCGGCCCGATCAGCGAGCCGGAGTCGGGCCAGGTGCTGCGGCGCAGCGTCCTCGACGAGCTGACCAGCACGATCGCCCCGCACCCCGACCTGGACAGCTCGCTCTACGACGCGATGCTGGCCGGGTTCCGCAGGATGAGCGGCGACTACCGCGACGACATGAACAACACGCTGCTGGTGATCACCGCCGGCAAGGACGACGGCAAGGGGGTCAAGCTCCCGCGGCTGCTCGACGCCCTGCGTAAGGAGTGGGACCCGGACAAGCCCGTCCAGATCGTCATCATCGCGTTCGGCAAGGACGTGGACCGCGGCAGCCTGTCGCAGATCGCGGCGGCCACGAACGGCTCGCTGCACGAGGCGCAGGAGCCCGGGGAGATCATCGACGTCTTCCTCGGCGCGCTGGCCCGCAGGCTCTGCCATCCCACCTGCAAGCCGGCCGCCTGAGGGGATGCCGGTCGCCCGGCACCCCCTCGGCCTACATCTGGTGCACGGTGGCGTTCTCGCCGCGGTGGGTGAAGCGGGACACGAGCTTGTCCAGCGACCACGCGCCGCTGCCGAGCAGCGCCAGCATCAGGAACGACCACGAGAACATGGCCGCGGTCTCGCCCCCGTTCTGCAACGGGAACAGACCCTTGGGCAGGTGGACGGTGAAGTAGGCGTAGGCCATCGTGCCCGAGCAGAGCAGGGCGGCGACGCGGGTGGCGAGCCCGATGAGGACGAGGCCGCCCGCGCCGAGCTCGATCACCCCCGCCCACCAGTCGGGCCATTGGCCTACGGACGGGGTCGTTCCGCCGTACGGGCCGCCGAGTACGCCGAACAGAGTGGCGGCCCCGTGGCAGGCGAACAGCAGGCCCACCACGATGCGGAACAGCGACAGCGCGGCGTCACGAAGCTTGGTCATCGGCCTGTCCAGACCTCAGATCCGCTGCCAGAGCGCCGGGACGTTCGGCGGCTCCCAGCCCGCGATGGCCGTGTGGGGCTGCAGGCACCGGTAGGAGACGCCGTTGTAGGTGACCGTGCTGCCCGTGGTGTAGGCCGTGCCGGCCTTCCAGGTGCCCGAGGCCGTCGTGGTCGGCGTCGGGGTCGGGGTGGGCGTGGGGGTCACGGTCGGGGTGGGGGTGGGGGTCGGCTGGCCGCCGCCGCCGATCTGCAGGTCGATGCAGGAGTAGAAGGCGTTCGAGGTGTCGGAGATGTTCCAGATCGCCAGCACCTTCTGGCGGCCGGAGTAGCCGGAGAGGTTGACGGTGTGGGAGATCGTCGACGGCGGTTGCTGGCCGTTGCCGTTGAAGACCGCGACCCGGGTGCCGCCGATGTAGTACTCGTAGTTGAGCGTGGCGTGCCTGGCGGTGAACGTCCAGGTGAAGGTCACCGAGTTGCCCACCGAGGTGGCCGGCCACGGCTTGCTCTCGTCGCTGAGCTGAGCGAACTGTCCAAGATTGGCGTTGCAGCTCCGCAGGCCCTTCGGGCCCTCCACGCTCTGCGGCTCGTACACGATCTGGCCGCAGTCGGGCACCTTGCCCTGGGCGCAGAACGCCTGCCTGCTGGGCGGCGAGTTCACATAACCGTGGGCGAACGCGGGAGAGGTGTTGAACACCGCCGTGGCGATGGTGATCACCGCCACGGCGACTAACGTGAGAGTCCTTCGCATTGAAGTGGCTCCTTTACATGGGGGGATAGTCCAAATGTAAAGGAAAGTTTCCTAACGGTAAACGGTTGGCTTACCGGATTTCCAGACTCTCGTCAGAGGCTCAGCGCGTCACGATGAAATCGCGCGGGTCACGGGGGGCGCGGTCGCGCGGCGGCGCGGCGGCGTGCCCGATCGCCACGCAGCCCATCGGGTCCCAGGACTCCGGCAGGTCGAGCACCCGCCTGACCACCGGCCGGCAGAACATCGTGGAGGACACCCACGCCGAGCCCAGCCCCTCGACCGCGAGCTGGATCAGGAAGTTCTCCACGCCGGCGCCCGTCGCCACGACGAACATCTCCCGCTCGGAGGCGTTGCGCCGGTCGTCGCGGTAGGTGTGCGAGCCTTCCATCACCAGGCACGGCACGACCAGGTAGGGGGCGTTGCGCAGGACGTCGCCGCGTTTGATCCGCTTGGCGATCGACTGCTCGGTGAACCCGTCGCCGCGCAGGTCGTCGATCCACGCCTCCCGCATGGCGTCGAGCAGCTCGGTGCGGGCCTGCGCCGACTCGACCAGCACGAACCGCCACGGGGTCGTGTGGTGCGGCGCCGGCGCCGCGATGCCCGCGGCCACCGCCCTGCGCACCGCCTCGCCGTCGACCGGCCGGTCGGAGAACTCCCTGATCGTACGGCGGGCGAACACGACGTCGCGGGCGCCGAAGCGGAACATGTCCTCGTCGGCCGGGCGGACGAGCGGCCTGACCCCCGGCCCGTCGTCGTCGGTCACCAGATGGGCCAGACCGGCTCGACGGCCCACATGTTGTTCGACCCCGTCTTCGTCGTGCGTTACC
>NZ_JBSFGJ010000330.1:0-10488 GCF_053596515.1 Nonomuraea sp. NPDC001684 | reverse complement strand
GGCAGGTCACGGTCGACCGTCCCGACCTGGAGGGCCGCAAGGGCATCCTCAAGGTCCACGGTCGTGGCAAGCCGTTCGCGCCCGACGTCGACCTCGACGTCATCGCGCGCCGCACCCCCGGGTTCACCGGCGCTGACCTGGCCAACGTGATCAACGAGGCGGCCCTGCTCACCGCGCGGGCCGACCAGAAGCTGATCACGATGGAGGTCCTCGAGGAGTCGATCGACCGTGTCATGGCAGGGCCCGAGCGCAAGTCGCGGGTCATGTCCGACAAGGAGAAGAAGATGATCGCCTACCACGAGGGCGGTCACGCGCTGGTGGCGCACGCGCTGCCCAACTCCGACCCGGTCCACAAGATCACTATCCTGTCCCGCGGCCGCGCGCTCGGTTACACGATGACGCTGCCGATGGAGGACAAGTTCCTGGCCACCAGGTCCGAGATGATGGACCAGCTCGCGATGCTGCTCGGCGGCCGCGCGGCGGAGGAGCTCGTCTTCCACGAGCCCACCACCGGCGCCTCCAACGACATCGAGAAGGCCACGGCGGTCGCCCGCCGCATGGTGACCGAGTACGGCATGAGCGAGCAGCTCGGCGCCCGTAAGTTCGGCACCGGCCAGGCCGAGGTCTTCCTCGGCCGCGAGATGGGCCACGAGCGCGACTACTCCGAGAAGATCGCCTCCTCCATCGACGAGGAGGTCCGCCGGATGATCGAGACGGCGCACGACCAGGCCTGGGACATCCTGGTCGAATACCGCGACGTGCTCGACAACCTGGTGCTGGAGCTCATGGAGAAGGAGACCCTCTCCCGCGAGCAGGTCCTGCAGATCTTCGCGCCGGTGGTCGTCAAGGAGCACCGGCCCTCGTACGCGGGCTACGGCAAGCGGCTGCCCTCCGACCGCCCGCCGATCCTGACCCCGAAGGAGCAGTCGGCCAACGGCTCGCTCACCTCCGGCCACCAGGACGCCCTCCAGTCCGGGGACAGTGCGTGACCCAGCACGAGGTTGACCTGGGGCGGATCGAGAAGGCCGTACGCGAGATCCTCTACGGCATCGGCGAGGATCCCGACCGCGACGGCCTGCTCGAAACGCCCGCCAGGGTCGCCCGCGCGATGGCCGAGCAGTTCTCCGGGCTCGGCCAGACCCCCGAAGACGTGCTCAACAAGGTCTTCGACGTCGACCACGACGAGATGGTGCTGGTCAGGGACATCGAGGTCTACTCGACCTGCGAGCACCATCTGGTCCCGTTCCACGGCGTGGCCCACGTGGGCTACATCCCCAACGAGCGCGGCCAGGTGACCGGGCTGTCCAAGCTGGCCCGGCTGGTCGACGTCTTCGCCCGCCGTCCGCAGGTGCAGGAACGCATGACCTCGCAGATCGCCGACGCCCTCATGCGGGTGCTGGAGCCGCGCGGGGTCATCGTGGTGGTCGAGGCCGAACACCTGTGCATGACCATGCGCGGCGTGCGCAAGCCGGGGGCCAAGACGGTCACGTCGGCGGTCCGCGGCGACTTCCGTACCAGCGACAAGACCCGCTCCGAGGCCATGGCGCTGATTCTCGGCAGGTGACGATCGTTATCCACAACTGGGGACCCGAGATGTCGGCAGGTGTGGGGGAACGCCTAGGCTTGCCCCATGACTAGCGTGCCCATCAACGTGCCGGGCGGCACGGAGCGGTGCCTCGTCATGGGCGTGGTCAACGTGACCCCCGACTCCTTCTCCGACGGCGGCCTGTGGTTCGACGAGGAGGCCGCCGTCCGGCACGGGCTCGACCTGGTGCGGGAGGGCGCCGACATCGTCGACGTGGGCGGTGAGTCCACCCGTCCCGGCGCCGCGCGGGTGTCGCTGGAGGAGGAGCTGGCCAGGGTCGTCCCGGTGATCCGGGCGCTCGACGCCGAGGGCGTGGCCGTCAGCGTCGACACGATGCGCGCCGAGGTCGCCAGGGCCGCGGTCGAGGCGGGCGCCAGGCTCGTCAACGACGTCAGCGGCGGCCTGGCCGACCCCGAGATGCCGCGCGTGGTCGCCGCGACGGGAGCGCCCTACGTGGTGATGCACTGGCGCGGCCACAGCCATGACATGGACAGCCGCGCCGTCTACGCCGACGTCGTGACAGAGGTGCGCGAGGAGCTCAGCAAGCGGGTCGATCTCGTGCTGGCCGAGGGGGTGTCCCCCGAGCAGATCGTGCTCGACCCCGGCCTCGGCTTCGCCAAGAACGCCGAGCACAACTGGGCGTTGCTGGCCGGCATTCCGCAGCTCGCCGAGCTGGGATTCCCGCTGCTGATCGGGGCCTCGCGCAAGCGGTTCCTCGGGCGGCTGCTGGCCGGCCCCGACGGCGCGCCCCGCCCGTTCAGCAGGAGCGACGACGCAACGCTGGCGGTCACCGCGCTGGCGGCTCAGGCGGGGGCCTGGTGCGTGCGCGTGCACGAGGTAGGTCCCAATGCCGATGCCGTGCGCGTGGCGGCCGCATGGAAGAGAGCCGGAGCAGGCACATGAGCGTCGACACTGCCGCGATCGAGACGGTCAACGAGGAGTTCTACACCGCGATCGAGAGCGCCGATCTCGACAAGATGACCGAGATCTGGGCCGAGGACACCGCCGACGACCAGGTGAGCTGCGTCCATCCGGGCTGGACGTTGCTGACCGGCCGGTCGGAGGTGCTGCGGTCGTGGGCGCTGATCATGGCCAACACCACCTACATCCAGTTCGTGCTGACCGACGTCAACACCACCGTGCTGGGCGACGTGGCCGTGCTCACCTGCGTGGAGAACATCCTGACGGCGGGCGAGGAGGGTGAGTCCAGCTTCGCCGCGGGAAAGGTGGTGGCGAGCAACGTCTACATCCGCACCGCGCAGGGCTGGCGGTTGTGGATGCACCACGGCTCCCCGGTGCTCCAGGGAGACGACGACGAGGACGAGGAGGGCGAGCTTGAGGTCTGACCGCATCGCTCTCAAGGGCCTGCGGGCCAGGGGCAGGCACGGCGTGCTGCCCGCCGAGCGGGAGCTCGGCCAGGAGTTCGTGATCGACGCGACGTTGTTCCTCGACACCGCCCCGGCGGCGGCCGGCGACGACCTCACCAAGACCGTCCACTACGGCGAGCTGGCCCAGGCGCTGGTCGAGGTGGTCGAGGGCGAGCCGGTCGAGCTGATCGAGACGCTGGCCCAGCGGCTGGCCGACGTCTGCCTGGCCAGCGAGCTGGTGCACAAGGTCGAGGTGAGTGTGCACAAACCGGCGGCGCCGATCCCGCTGCCGTTCGACGATGTGATCGTGACGATCGAGCGGAGCCGCGCATGAAGGCCGTCCTCGCTCTCGGCAGCAACCTGGGGGAGCGGTTCCAGACGTTGCAGGGAGCCATCGACACGTTGTTCGACGCCCCTGGCCTGGAGTTCGTCAAGGTGTCCCCGGTCTACGAGACCGACCCGGTCGGGGGGCCGGGCGGCCAGGAGCCGTACCTCAACGCGGTCGTCGTCGCCGAGACCGCGCTGCCGCCGCGCACGTTGCTGGAGCGGGCGCTGGGCGTGGAGAACGCGTTCGGCCGGGTGCGTGCGGAGCGGTGGGGGCCGCGTACGCTCGACGTCGACCTGATCGTCGTGGGCGAGACCGTGTCCGACGACCCCGAGCTGACGTTGCCGCATCCCCGGGCCCACGAGCGGGCGTTCGTGCTGGTGCCCTGGTCGGTGATCGACCCGGAGGCCACCGTGCCGGGCCGGGGCCGGGTGGCCGACCTGCTGGCCGAGCTCGACCGCCACGGCGTGCGCCTGCGTGACGACCTGAAGCTGCAGAGGCCCGATTGAAGCCGACGCATCCCGGCCGGCTGGCCGCTCTCCTGCTCGTCGTCGCCCTGGTCGTCTGGGCGGCGGTCCGGCACTTCTACTCCGACCTGCCCATCATGCCCTGGACGGCCATCCCGACCGTGCTGCTGCTCGCCCTCGGCGAGGGTTACAGCGGATGGGTGACCAAGGCCAGGATCGCCAGGAAACCCGACACCAAGCCGGTCGAGCCGCTGGCGGTGGCCCGGCTGGCGGCGCTGGCCAAGGCGTCGGCGTACGCGGGGGCGGTGTTTGCGGGGATGTTCGCCGGGTTCGCCGCGTACACGCTGCAGATCTTCGACCGGGAGACGCCGCGCTCGGAGTTCTTCGTGGCGGCCGGGTCGTTCGTGGCGTGCGTGGTGCTCGTCTGCGCGGCCCTGTACCTGGAACACTGCTGCCGGATCCCGAAGGACTCCGACGAGCGCAAACCCGACTAGCGGCGGCGGCCGAAGAGGTAGATGACCGGCAGCGTGCAGATCAGCGGCCCGACGATGGCGATCGGCCGCTCCAGCCACCACTTCAGGTCGGGCGGGATCTTCGTGCCGAGGTTGCCGAACAACCACCACGACAGCCCTAAGGCGATCGCCATGCCGGTCGTGTGGAACAGGAACAGCGGCAGGGCGTAGCGGTTGATGAAGGAGTTGGCACGGGCCCAGCGGGGGCGTTCGAGCACGCGTTCCATGGCCGGGCGCAGCACTTCCACCAGGCCGATCTGGAAGATCAGCAGGGCGACGATGACGAACGTGGGCGGCGCCATGTTCGACCACTTGTCGCCCGGCACGCCCACCATCGAGCCCGGGTAGATGCCCGAGTAGACCAGGCCGATCAGCGCGAACAGGCCGGTCCACAGGATGCCGACGTCGTACCGGCGGGGCAGGACGACGATCCGGTCGTAGAAGAAGCCCGCCTGGTGGGCCAGCCCCCAGACGATGATCATGTTGAGCCAGCCGGCCCACTCGAAGCCGTAGCGGAAGCGCACGACGTCGACGACCAGGGCCGAGCCGCCGAGCCAGATGAGGGCCAGCACGTCGTAGCGCCTGTGCAGCCACAGGGCCACCGGCAGCAGCGCGATCAGCACCAGGTAGACGCCGAGGAACCACAGCGGGCTGAGCACGAGCAGCACCACCCGCCACATCCACTCCACGTGGAACGCCCAGGTGACGATCGCCCCGACGGAGATCCACACGCCGCACAGGAACAGCGCGGGCAGGGACAGCGCGCGGATGCGCCGCCAGACGAACGCCCCGATGCCGACGCCGCGCGCCTGGGCCCGGTTCCAGGACAGCAGGTGCACGTGGCCGCCGACGTAGAAGAACAGCGGCAGCACCTGGAGCAGCCAGGTCAGGATCCACAACCCGGAGGTGAAGCCGAGCGGGCTGGTGGGCTCGGGCCCGCTGGGCTTCCACTCCAGGATCGTGAACGCCCAGTGCCACACCACCACGACGATGAGGCTGAGGGCGCGCAGCCAGTCGACGTACTTGTCGCGTTCGGGAGTGCTCACTTGTCGATGTCACCCACGACGAAGAACATCGAGCCCAGAATGGCGATCATGTCGGCCACCAGGTTCCCGGGCAGCAGCTCGCGCAGCGCCTGGACGTTGCCGAACGACGCCGAGCGCAGCTTGAGCCGCCACGGCGTCTTGTCGCCCTTGGAGACCAGGTAGTAGCCGTTGATGCCGAGCGGGTTCTCGGTCCACGCGTACGTGTGGCCCTCGGGCACCTTGAGCACCTTCGGCAGGCGCTGGTTGACGGGCCCGGGCGGCAGCTCGCGCAGCCGGGCGACGCACGCGTCGGCCAGGTCGAGGGAGACCTTGAGCTGCTCGAACAGCACCTCGAACCGGGCGTGGCAGTCGCCGTCGCGCCGGGTGACGACCGTGACCGGCAGCTCCCCGTAGGCCAGGTACGGGTCGTCGCGCCGCAGGTCGAAGTCCACGCCGGAGGCGCGGGCGATGGGGCCGCTGACGCCGTACTGGAGGATCTGCTCGCGGGTCAGCACGCCGACGCCCTTGGTGCGGGCGAGGAAGATCTCGTTGTTCAGGATGAGGCCCTCGATGTCGGGCACCCGGCGGCGGGTCTCGGCGACGGCCGCGGCGACCCGGTCGAGCCAGCCGAGCGGCAGGTCCTCCTTGAGGCCGCCGACCCGGTTGAACATGTAGTGCATGCGCCCGCCGGAGATCTCCTCCATGACGGCCTGGATGCGTTCGCGCTCGTTGAAGGCGTAGAAGACGGGGGTGATCGCGCCCAGTTCGAGGGGGTAGGAGCCGAGGAACATCAGGTGGTTGAGCACCCGGTTGAGCTCGGCCAGCAGCGTACGCGCCCATACGGCCCTGACCGGCGTCTCCATGCCGAGCAGCCGTTCGGCGGCCAGCACGACGCCCAGTTCGTTGGCGAACCCCGACAGCCAGTCGTGCCGGTTGGCGAGCATGATGATCTGGCGGTAGTCGCGGACCTCGAACAGCTTCTCCGCGCCCCTGTGCATGTAGCCGATGATCGGCTCGGCCGCCTCGATGCGCTCGCCGTCGAGGGTGAGCCGGAGCCTGAGCACGCCGTGCGTGGAGGGATGCTGGGGGCCGATGTTGAGGATCATGTCCTCGGTCGCCAGCTCCTTCGCGCCGGCGCCGATCCCGACCACGCGTTCCGTCATAGGGCCCATGCTGCCACCGTCCCACGGGGTGATCCAGCGTGGGGGATGGTCAAGGAATCGTATGGCAACGCATCCCGAAGCCAGACATGGGGATCAATACCGGGAACGGGGGGAGAAAGCACTGTGAAGAGAGTCCTGTTTGATGTGGCGGCCCTGATCTCCCGGGTGGTACTCGGGGTGATCTTCGTGGCGCACGGCTGGCAGAAGTGGCAGGGCGGGCTCGGTGCCGCGGCGGGGCAGTTCCGGGAGATGGGCGTGCCCATGCCCGAGTTGTCGGCCGGATTCGCTGCCATCGTCGAGCTGGTCGGCGGTGCCCTGCTGATCCTCGGCCTGCTGGTCCGGCCGGTGGCGTTGCTGCTGCTCATCGACATGATCGGCGCGATCGTCTTCGTGCACGCGGGCCACGGGGTGTTGTCGCAGGGCGGGGGATGGGAACTGCCGGGGGCGCTGGGTGCGCTGTCCTTGATGCTCGCCGCGCTGGGTGGCGGCCGCATCGGGCTCGACGGCATCTTCCACTCGACGTACCGCCGTCGCAGGGAACGCCAGATCGCCGAGGACGACCTCGCCGCGCACCGGCCGGCCCGGCGCGCCGAGCCGACGACGGTCGTCACCGAGGGGCCGGCCACGCAGGTCGGGCCCGAGGGCGGCCCGACGACGCCGGCCCGGCCCGAGGGCGAGGTCGAGCAGCCCAACGTGCCGCGGCAGCCCAACGCGCCGCGCCCCGGGCACCTCAACGACGAGGACATGCGGGACATCGACGCCCTGGTGTCCGACGAGCCGCATCAGCAGAAGCCGCCCAACCGCTGAGCGTCAGCGGCTGACCAGGTCGCGCAGGGCCTCGACCAGGCGGTCGACGTGCTCCTGCGTGCTGCCGATGCCGATGGAGGCGCGTACCGCCGAGGCGGTGCCGTCCTCGCAGCCGCCGTCCGAGGCGCCGAGCAGGTGGCGGACGAACGGGTGCGCGCAGAACTTGCCGTCCCGCACGCCGATGCCGTACTCGCCGGACAGCGCCTCGGCCACCTCGCGGGCCGAGTAGCCGTCCACGACGAACGACACGATCCCCACCCGCGGGTGGTCCTCGCCCCACAGCGACAGCTCGCGCACCCCGTCGATCGACGCCAGACCGGTACGCAGCCGGGCGATCAGGCGCTC
Source organism: Nonomuraea sp. NPDC001684 (assembly GCF_053596515.1). Taxonomy (NCBI): domain Bacteria; kingdom Bacillati; phylum Actinomycetota; class Actinomycetes; order Streptosporangiales; family Streptosporangiaceae; genus Nonomuraea; species Nonomuraea sp. NPDC001684. The sequence goes on along the minus strand of NZ_JBSFGJ010000330.1, from coordinate 2,892 downwards.
CTCCGCGCGCACCAGCTCCGTCCACCCCGTGGCGGTGAGCGCGTCGCAGGCGGCGGCCAGGGCGATGGCGCCGAGCACGTTGGGGGTGCCGGCCTCGTGGCGGGGCTCGGGGTCGTCGTGCCACTCGGTGGTCTCGCCGACCGAGCGCACCGCGCCGCCGCCCTTCAGGTACGGCTCGCCCGCCGCCAGCCAGTCACGGCGTCCGACCAGCACGCCGGCGCCGAAGGGCGCGTACAGCTTGTGGCCGGAGAAGGCCACGTAGTCCAGGTCGAGCGCGGTCAGGTTGAGCCTGCGGTGCGGGACGAGCTGGGCGGCGTCCACCAGGATCCGGGCGTCGTGCCGGTGGGCGATGTGGGCGAGGGCGGCGATGGGCCACAGCTCGCCGGTGACGTTGGAGGCGGCGGTGACCACGAGCAGCTTGGGCCCCTCGATCCCGGCCAGCGCCTCGTCGGCGGCGCGGACGGCCTCGCCGGGGAAGGCGGGCGGCGCCAGGCGCACGGACCGCTCCCAGGGCAGCAGCGAGGCGTGGTGCTCGGAGTCGAAGACGACGACGGTCGTGCCCTCGGGCAGGCAGCCGGCCAGCAGGTTGGTGGCGTCGGTGGTGTTGCGGGTGAAGATGACGGCGTCGTCCGGGCGGGCGCCGACGAAGGCCCGGACCGTGTGGCGGGCCTGCTCGTAGCGGGCGGTGGTGAGCTGGGAGGCGTAGCCCGCGCCGCGGTGGACGCTGGAGTAGGCCGGGAGCGCGGCGGCGACGGCGGCGCTGACCGGCTCAAGACAGGGGGCGCTGGCCGCGTAGTCGAGGTTGGCGTAGCTCACCAGCCGGCCGCCCTTGACCGGCACTTCGAGGTCGGCGCCGAGCACGGCGGGGATCGACCGTCCGGAGGCGGCGGCAGGGGCGGGGGCCTCGGCGGCGGCCTGGGCGGGAACGGAGTTGAAGATCGTCAGCGTGGACACGGCACAGCTCCTCACGGGTCGGTCGGACCCCTGGGAGCAGCCACGGAGCCCGCGCTTGCCCGCCACACCTCGTGACGGACCAGGTCTTCACCCGGGGCACCCCGCCGCGGACGCGAGGGTTGCCGGCCAGCTAGCCGGGGCTTGTCGCTGGCACTCATGACCTACGACGGCACTATAACCGACACCCGGGCATGATTCGCAAGCTCAGCAGGTCAACCCGTCTCATAAGATGAAATCGTGCGCTTTGATCCCTGGAATCCGGATTTCGTCGTCGACCCTTATCCGGCGTACGACGAGCTGAGGCGCGAGGCGCCCGTCCGCTACTTCGAGCCGTCCAACCAGTGGCTGATCTCCCGGCACGCGGACGTGAACGCGCTGCTCAGGGACCGGCGGCTGGGCCGCGACTACACCCACGTCGCCACGCACGAGGAGTTCGGCCGGCAGCCCGCGCCGGAGTTCCAGGAAGCCTTCTGGCGGGTCAGCAGGAACGGCATGCTGGAGGTCGAGCCGCCGGACCACACGAGGCTGCGCCGGCTGGTGTCCAAGGCGTTCACGCCGCGCATGGTCGAGTCGCTGCGCCCGCGCGTCCGGGCCATCGCCGAGAGCCTGATCGACGCCTACGTCGAGAAGGGCGGCGGCGACCTGATCGCCGAGGTCGCCGAGCCGCTGCCGGTCACCGTCATCGCCGAGATGCTCGGCGTCCCCGAGCAGGACCGTCACCTGCTGCGCCCGTGGTCGGCCGACATGTGCGGCATGTACGAGCTCAACCCCAGCCTGGAGACCCAGCACCAGGCGGTGCGCGCGGCCGAGGAGTTCGAGTCCTACCTCAAGGACCTGGCCCGCGACCGGCTCGCGAACCCCGGCGAGGACCTGGTCAGCGCCCTGGCCGCGATCCCCGAGCTGACCCTCGACGAGCTGGCCGGCACCTGCGTGCTGCTGCTCAACGCGGGCCACGAGGCCACGGTCAACGTCACCGGCAACGGCTGGCGGGCCCTGCTGAAGAACCCCGGCGAGCTGGCCCGGCTGCGCGCCGACCGTTCGCTGCTGCCGACCGCCATCGAGGAGCTGCTGCGCTACGACACCCCGCTCCAGCTCTTCGAGCGCTGGGTGCTGGAGGACATCGAGGTGCACGGCGTGCGGATCCCGCGCGGCTCGGAGGTCGCCTGCCTGTTCGGCTCGGCCAACAGGGACCCCGAGGTGTTCGAGGACCCGGACCGGCTCGACCTGGGCCGTCCGGACAACCCGCACATCTCCTTCGGCGCCGGCATCCACTTCTGCCTGGGCGCGCCGCTGGCCAGGATCGAGCTGACGGAGTCGTTCACCGCGCTGCTGGACCGGGTCGGGACGATCGAGCTGCGCGCGGAGCCGGTCTACAAGCCGGGCTTCGTCATCCGCGGCCTGCGCTCGCTCGACCTCGACGTCACCGGCTCTGGCTGAGCCAGCCGAACCCGCCGAGCCCCGCCGGATCGATCAGCTCGCCCTCCTCCGACGCCCGCGCCAAGGCGCGCACGTAGCCGCGCGGATCGGTGCGGGCGAGGTCGACCGGCGGCCGGGCGCCGGTGAGGCCCAGCGCCCGCAACATGTCGCGCTGTGTGGACAAGGTTGTGGATATCGCGCCGGCCCGCCGCCCGGCCTCGGCGCACGCGTCGAGCGCGACGTGGGCGGTGATGTCGCAGGTCCCGTCGGGGATGGGCGTGACGACGGCGCCGTCGCGGTAACCGGTCAGCGTGCCACAGAGCGGTCGGTTATCCACAGGGTGTGCATAATCCACGGCTATCGCCCGGCCGCGGGCGAGGCGTACCAGAACGGAGGCCCAGGCGTCGTCACGGGGACGGCCGATCTCGGCTCGGGTGCCCACGTGCGGCAGCGGCCACCAGCGGTCGAGCCATTCGCGGTCGGCGGGCCGCAGCGGGCCGCCGAGGCGCTCCTCCCCGGTGC
>NZ_JBSFGJ010000329.1:0-10493 GCF_053596515.1 Nonomuraea sp. NPDC001684 | reverse complement strand
GAACCGGGCGCCGTCCTTGCGGACGCGCCAGCCCTCGTCGGCCACCCGGCCGGCCGCCGCCGCGCGGCCCAGCAGCTGTTCCGGACGACCGGCCGCGACGTCCTCGGGCGGGTAGAACACCGAGAAGTGCCGGCCGATGATCTCCTCGGCGCGGTAGCCCTTGATGCGCTCGGCGCCGGCGTTCCAGCTGGTCACATGGCCCGCGGGGTCGAGGAGACAGATCGAGTAGTCGACGACGCTGCGGACGAGCAGCTGGATGTCCTCTGACTGCCTGTCTTGACCGGGCATACTGCAGCTTCGCACGGCCCGGCGGAAGACCGAAACTCGATCATGCCCTGGAGCGCTCCTGGGCGGGCGCGACGACGTGCGGCGCCAGCTCGCACCACACCACCTTGCCGCCTTCGCCGCCCCCCTCGGCGCGGGAGACGCCCCAGCCGGTGGACAGCAGCTCGATGACGTGCAGGCCCCAGCCGTTGTCCGGCCCGGGCTCGCGCGGCTCGGGCAGGCGGTGGCCGCAGTCGCGCACCTCGATCCGCACGTGGGAGGGGGTGCAGCGGATGCGTAAGGCGGGCGGGCCGTCGCCGTGCACGAGCGCGTTGGTCACCAGCTCGGAGACCACGAGCAGGACGTCCTCGCGGCGCCCGCGGTAGCCGCACGCGGCCAGCACCTCACGTGCTCTCTGTCGGGCCGCGGTGATGCTGCCCATCTCTTCCGGCAGCTGGGTGTCCACCTGGTACGGCGCAGCGAAACTGCCCATCCTCCTACTGTCGGGCAGTAAAGGACTGATCACGAGACGCAGTGGAACCACCTCTACCGGTGCGGATGAGGGGCGCCCTCTGGTGCGTCTGCGTCAGTCGAGCAGCCCTTCCCGGCGCGCCACGGCCACGGCCTCCAGCTTGGACCGGGCCCCGAGCTTCTCCAGGACGTGCTGGACGTGGTTGCGCGCGGTGTTGCGGGCCACGCCGAGCCGCGCGCCGATCTCGTCCGTGCTCGCCCCTTCGGCCAGCAGCCGCAGCGTCTCGCGCTCGCGCGCGGTCAGCGCCGCACCCGGGCTCCGCACCCGGCCGGTCAGCCGGTCGAGCACGCCGGGCAGCAGGCCCGGCGCGAACACCACGCCGCCGGCGGCCACCTCGCGCACCGCCGACTCCAGCTCCTCCAGCCTGGACGACTTCACCAGCAGGCCCGCCCCGCCCGCCTCCACCACCCGCGCGGCGACGGAGGCGGTGGCCTCCCCGGTGAGCACCAGCACCCGGGCCCCGGGCGCGACCGCCGCGAACCGGCTGATCGCCTCGACGCCGTCGCCGTCGGGCAGCCGCCGGTCGAGCACCACGACGTCGGGCCGGCGGCGGGCGGCCGCGGCGAGGGCGGCGGCGACCGTGCCCGCCTGCGCCACGACCTCGATGCCCGGCGCCCGGCCGAGCGCCAGGCCGATGGCCTCGGCCACCATCGCGTGGTCCTCCACGAGCAGCAGCCGGATGGAGGAAGTGGTCGGCATGGCTTCGTCTCGCCTCTCCCGCGGCAACGTCCCCGGCATCTTCCCACCCGCGTCCCGCCCGCGCCTCCTGTTCCCGCGCGGGCCGGACGGGTGACGCCGCGGGCGGCCGGAGACCGCCGGACGGCATGCGAGGGCTGGATACGAGGAGGTCAAGCGGGCGGAGACCGTTGGTAGTGTTGTCCAGAAATATGCGTATTTTTTGGGATGGGTGGGATAGGTGGAGGTTGAGCAGACAGCGTTGCCGGGCATCGGGCTTCGGCACGATTTCACCACCCGCGCCGGCCAGCGGGTAGGCATCGTCTCGCACCGCACCGGCCGTCGCGACCTGGTGATCTACGACAAGGACGACCCCGACCGCGCCTGTCAGACGGTCAAGCTGAACGACGAGGAGGCCGACGCCCTGGCCGAGCTCCTCGGCGCCCCCCGCATCGTGCAGCGGCTCAACCAGCTGCACCAGCAGGTCGAAGGGCTGGTGAGCGTCCAGCTCCCCATCCCGTCCGGCTCCCCCTACGCAGGGCGCGCCATGGGCGAGGCCCGGGTCAGGACCCGTACCAGCGCCTCCATCGTCGCCGTGGTCCGCGGCGGCCAGGTGTTCGCCAGCCCCGGCCCCGACTTCGTCTTCCGCGAGGGCGACGTCGTGGTGGTGGTGGGGAGCGCGGACAGCACCGCGGACGTCGCCGGCATCCTGGCTGACGGGTAGGACCGCGGGTGCACGAAACCGCGGTCATCTTTCTCGAGTTCGGTGCTGTTCTTCTGGGTCTGGGGGTTCTGGGCGCGCTCGCGTTGCGCGTCGGCATCTCACCGATCCCGCTCTACCTCATCGCCGGTCTGGCGTTCGGCACGGGAGGCGTGCTGCCGCTGGCGACCAGCGAGGAGTTCATCTCGGTCGGCGCGGAGCTGGGCGTCGTCCTGCTGCTGCTGACGCTCGGCCTGGAGTACAACGCCGACGAACTGGTCACCAGCCTCACGAGCAACGCGCGGGCCGGCATCGTCGACCTCGTGCTGAACGCCGCCCCCGGCGCGATCTGCGCCTTGCTGCTGGGCTGGGGGCCGGTCGCGGCGGTGGCCATGGCGGGCGTCACCTACGCCACCTCCTCCGGCATCACCGCCAAGGTGCTGTCCGATCTGGGCTGGATCGGTAACAGGGAGACGCCGACGGTGCTGTCCCTGCTGGTGTTCGAGGACCTGACCATGGCGGTCTACCTGCCGGTCCTCACCACGTTGCTGGCGGGCCTGAGCCTGGTCAGCGGGGCGATCTCGGTCGGCATCGCGCTCGGCACGGTGAGCGTCGTGCTCGTCGTGGCGCTGCGCTTCGGACGCTTCATCGAGGCGTTCGTGTCGAGCCCCAACTCCGAGGTGCTGCTGCTGAAGGTGGTCGGGCTGGCGCTGCTGGTGGCCGGGCTGGCCCAGCAGCTGCAGGTCTCGGCGGCGGTCGGCGCGTTCCTGGTCGGGATCGCGCTGTCGGGGCAGCTCGCGCACGACGCGCAGGCGCTGCTCGCGCCGCTGCGCGACCTGTTCGCGGCGGTGTTCTTCGTCTTCTTCGGGTTGCAGACCGATCCGGCGAAGATCCTGCCGGTGGCGGGGCTGGCCGCGCTGCTGGCGCTGGTGAGCATGGTGACCAAGCTCCTGACGGGCGCGTACGCGGCCAGACGGGCGGGCATCGGCAAGGCCGGTCAGGCACGGGCGGGCATCGCCCTCATCCCGCGCGGCGAGTTCAACATCGTCATCGCGGGCCTGGCGGTGGGCGCCGGGGCCCATCCCGACCTCGGGGCCCTGGCGGCGGCGTACGTGCTGATCCTGGCGGCGTTCGGGCCGCTGGCGGCCAAGCTCGTCCAGCCGCTCATCACGGCCATCGCGAACAAGGCGTGATCCGCTAGTTTGTTCGCATGGCCGACCGTAAGCACGGGGTGCCCGCGCCCCCGATCGAGACGACGATCCACGCCGACGACTGGGACAGGACGGAGATCGCCGGTGAGACCTTCCACCGGGTCCTGTTCCAGGGCGTCGACCTGACCGAGCTGGTCGACCAGGGGGCGTCGTTCGAGGAGTGCACGTTCAGGAACGTGCGGCTCAACGTCTCCACCCACGAGGACGCGCGCTTCCTCAACTGCCTGTTCTGCCGGTGCTCCCTGTTCGACGCCACGTTCAGGGGGTGCAAGCTGACCGGCAGCGTGTTCGACGGCTGCACCTTCGGGCTGCTGAAGGTCGACGGCGGCGACTGGTCCTACACCGGGCTGCCCGGCGCCGACCTGCGCGGCAGCGCCTTCCACGGCGTCCGGCTGCGGGAGGCCGACCTGACCGGGGCCCGGCTCGCCGGGGCCGAGCTGCGCCGGGCCGACCTGTCGGGGGCCTGGCTGCACGGCGCCGACCTCACCGGCTGCGACCTGCGCGGCAGCGACCTGAGCACGCTCGACCCGCACACGGTCACGCTCAAGAAGGCGGTCATCGACCCCTTCCAGGCCACGGTCATCGCCGAGGCCCTGGGCCTGGAGGTCCGCTCCTGAGGCCCCGGGTCTGGAGGCCAGCTCCTGAGGCCCCGGGCCTTGAGGTCCGCTCCTGAGGCGGGGTCGGCGATGATGGCGGTGTGCCGATCGCCGATCTCAACGACGCCGAGCGGGCCGTGGCCGCCGCGCTCGCCCACGGCCGCGCCGTCGACCTGCGCACCGGCGACCCTGCCGCCGACGACCCGGCCACGGCCGCGTCCTGGGGCCCCGGCCGCACGGTCCGGGGCGAGGTGCTGGCCGGGCTGCTGCTCGGCGGGTTCGACGAGCCCGCCGCCAAGCCGCGGCTGATCCTGGCGGGGGCGCGGATCACCGGCGCGCTCAACCTGGCGTTCGCCGAGCTCCCCTTCCCCGTCACCTTCCAGGGCTGCGCCTTCGACGCCGCCCCCGACCTCTACCACGCCCGCACCCGCTTCCTCAGCTTCAGCGGCTCGCTGCTGCCCGGCCTGACCGCCTCGAACGTCCAGGTCGAGGGCAACCTGCGGCTGGCGGGCAGCCACGTCACCGGCGAGCTGCGGCTGCCCGGCGGCCGGATCAGCGGCAACCTCGTGCTCAACTGCGCCCGCCTGAGCCATCCGGCGGGCACGGCGCTCAACGGCGAGCACCTCGACGTGGCCGGTCACCTGCGCGCCCAGGACGGCTTCGCCTGCGACGGCACGCTCGTCCTGGCCTCCGCCCGGATCGGCGGCGCGGTCGAGCTGGACGGCGCCCGCCTCAACGCGCCGGGCGGCACGGCCCTGGAGGCGTCCAACGTGATCGTCCAGGTCGGGCTGTTCGCGCGGGACGTGGAGGCCGACGGCGAGGTCAGCCTGCGGTTCGCCCGCGTGTCCGGCCCGCTCACGTTACGCGGCTCGCGCATCCGGCGGCCGGGCGGGCTCGCGCTGCGCGCCACCGGGCTCAACGCCGAGGCGGGGCTCTTCCTGGCCGGGCTGACGGCCGAGGGGCAGGTGCGCCTCAACCGCTCGGTCATCGGCGGCACCCTCGGCCTGGAGGGCGCGCGGCTGAGCGCCCCGGGCGGCGTGGTGGTCGCCGCCGACGGCCTCACCGTGAACGGCTCGCTGCTGGCCTGGCGGGGGCTGCGCGCCGAGGGCGAGTTCAGCCTGCTCGACGCCACGGTCACCGGCCCGGCGCACTTCGAGGGCGCGACCCTGGTCAACCCCGGCGGGGCCGCGCTGTCGGCCAACGGCCTGTCGGTGGGCAAGGTGCTCAACCTCTGCGACGGCTTCTCCGCCCGCGGCCGGATCAGGCTGACCAGCGCCCAGGTCGGCAGCCGCCTGTGCCTCGACGACGCCACCCTGTCGGCGCCCGGCGAGGTGGCGCTGAAGTGCTGGCGGCTGGAGGCCCGCGAGCTGGCGCTGCGCACGGCCGCGCCGGTCGAGGGGGTGGTGGAGTTACGGTACGCGCGGATCGGCGTCCTGCGTGACGACCCCGCCGGGTGGCCGCGGGCGATGCGCATGGACGGGCTGTCGTACGAGGTGCTCGACCCCATGCTGCCGGCCGCCGGGCGGCTGCGCTGGCTGCGTGCCGACCCCGACGGTTACCTGCCGGGCGCCTACGAGCAGCTGGCCGCGATGTACCGGCGGCTCGGCGCCGACGCCGACGCCCGCGAGACGCTGCTGGCCGGCCAGCGGCGACGCCGCGCCGCGCTTCCCGGGTACGCCCGCTTCTGGGGCCACCTCCAGGACGCCACCGTCGGCTACGGCTTCCGCCCCCTGCGCGCGGCGGCCTGGCTGGCCGCGCTGCTGGCCGCGGGCACGGTCGTGTTCGGGCTCGACGTGCCGCCGCCGTTGAAGCCGGGCGAGGCGCCGCCGTTCCACGCGCTGGTCTACACCCTCGACCTGCTGCTGCCGATCATCGACCTCGGGCAGGAGAAGGCCTACAACCCGCAGGGCGGCGCGCAGTGGCTGGCCTGGGGGCTCATCATGGCCGGGTGGGTGCTGGCCACGACGATCGCCGCCGGTCTGACCCGCTCGCTGCGCCGGACCTGAGACGGGCGGCTCGGGGGGCCGTCAGCACAGTGCCATGGCCGTCTGCCACAGGCTGGGCAGGGCGGCCAGCACGTGGTCGCCGCGGCGGCGCCGGTCGGCGAACGTCTCGGCGCCCAGGTCGGCCAGCAGCTCCTGGAAGCCCTCCTCGTACCCGGCCGGCGCGCCGGCAGCGGCGCGTTTGTCCAGGCAGCGCGCGTACGTGGCGACCAGCCAGAACACCGCCTCCCGGTGGAGCCCGGCGGCGACGAGCTCGCGGCTGCCGTCGATGGCGATCGGACGCGCCTGCGGCGTGATGTCGGAGGTGAAGCGGTAGGAGGGCGCCTCCAGCCCGGCCGTCGCGTCGAAGACCGCCTCCAGGGCCGCCAGGTGCCGCTCCACCCGCTGGGGGGTCATCCGCGCGCAGCCCAGCAGTTCGAGCAGGTGCTCGTGCCAGTCGAGCCGGCCGTGCCCGGCCAGCAGCTCGCGCACGGCGGCGTACCGGCGGCGCACGGTCGGGTTGCGCAGCCCGGCGACCAGCAGGACGTGCGTCGTCACGCCCGTGCCGAACAGCCAGGACGCCACCTGCTCGGGGACGGGCGCGTTCTCGTCCATGGAGTTGATCCAGCCGCGCACCCGGTCCATCGCCTGCGTGCAGCGGGCGATGATCCAGGGCCGCTCGGCGAAGTCGCGGGCCACCAGGCGCTGGATCTCGCCGAGCCGCCCGGTCGGGTCGGCCAGCACGCTGGGCAGGTGGAAGCTGCCGGCCAGGTGGTAGTCGCTCAGCACCTCGTGGGTGGAGCCGATGCGGGCGATGCCGGAGACCTCCAGCAGGACGCCCTCGTAGCGGAACTTGCCGATCGCGGGCGGCGGGTCGGCGAGCACCATCACGTCCACGTCGGACGTGGGGCCGAGCTCCGTGCCCGGGGCCGCCCACAGCGCGGACCCGGTCAGGAACGCCCCCTCGAACCCGGGCAGGCGGGCGCCCTCGTCGAGCACCCACTGCCGCGCGAGCTGCCTGGCCCGCTCAACCAGCATCCACGTCCTCCCGGTCAGGGCCGCGGCGCGCGCCCCTGATCAGGAGGACCGCGCCCAGCACGACGAGCACCGCCAGCCCGCCCCAGATCCAGCCGGGGACGCCCGTCGCGGCGGGCCGTTCCTCGACGGGCGAGGGCGCCGCTGCCGGTTGAGAAGTAGATCCTTTCATGACGAACGGGATTTCGCCCTCGATCGGATGGCCGTCGGAGGAGACGACACGCCAGGCGATCACGTACGAACCGGGCGCGGGCTGCCGGGGCACCTCGGCGAACACCTTGGGCCCCTCGACGCGGGGCTTGCCGACCTCGACGGCCTTGCCCGCCGCGTCGTACAGCACGACGAAGGGGAACTGGACGTGGGCGTTGAACTCCAGCTCGATCCGCTCGATCGCGGACAACTGCGCGTTCTTGGCCGGTGAGCTGCTCTTGAGCGTGTCGTGGGCGAGCGCCGCGGTGGACGGCAGCAGCGCCAGCAGGGCCGCGCAGGCGAGCGCGGCCAGGCGGAAGGGCCAGGAGGGCTTCATGGGAACTCCGGATGCGGACGGCCGGACCGGCGCAGGGGCGCCGTCCGGACACGGAAGAGCGAGGACGGGGACGCGTCCTGAACCGGACGCGGGACTTCAGCGGAGGCGGAGCCGCCGGGGTGGTCCTCGCCGGGTGACCGCGCGGCAGGCGGTCCTGCCCATCGGAGTGGGGACGTCGGCGTACGCCGGAGGGCGCCCGTCGGGGCGGCGCGGCGGGATCAACGCCTCGACCGGCGCGAGCAGGAGCGGCCCGAGGATCGGGGGCGGCGCGGCGGACAGGCGGATCATGAGCCACAGCGCGCGCTCGCCGCGGTGCAGCCACCAGGCCGTCAGCGCGGCCACGGTGAGGTGGACCAGCGCCATGGCGGGCGCGGGATGACCGTGCCCGGCGGCGGCGCCCGTGGCGGGCGCGAGGCGTTCGAAGAGCTGGTGCAGCACGAGCTGGGTGAGCGTGGTGGCGGCCAGGATCGCCGCGGGGCCGCGCTCGCGGCCGTTGATCGTGAGCGCGGCGGCGAGGGCGGCCAGCACCCCGAGCGCGCCGCCCCAGAGCGGGACGGCCCCGCCACCGGCCAGCAGGTGCCCTGCCGCGGACACCAAGCCGCAGACCGTCGCGAACACGACGGCCCGCGACAGACGCAGCCAGACTGACGCGGCGGTCACAGCCGCCATCCTTACACAACCGCCACACTTACCAGGCGGCGCGTTCGGCGTGTCCGCGCGGGGGCAGCGGACTCTGATGGACTTCGCCCGAGGCGATGGGCCGGATCTGGAACTGGTGGTCCGGCGGGAGCTGACCGACGCGGGTTTCAACGTCGAACCGTCCCTGCTGCCGGTCGACGGGGGGCTCACCGTCTGGCTCGATCCGTCCCGCGGCGTGGTGGTCGTCTGGGGTCCGGCCGGCACCGACACCGCCGCCCACCTGGCGAAGTACGCGACCATCCGCACCGCGGTCCTGCTCGCGCTGCGGATGGTCCTGGCCGGGGCCGGCCACGAGATCCGGGAGGATCAGGAGGGCCTGGAGCTGGTGGTCACCTCCTGAGGGGCGCGCAGCGGCGCCCCGACGTCGTGCAGGTGCCGCATGGCCTGGGCCCACGACTCGACGAGTCCGCACTCGACGTACGCGACGCCGAGCTCGCGGCAGTACTCGCGCACGAGGGGCCGGGCGCGGCGCAGGTTGGCCGAGGGCATGCCGGGGAACAGGTGGTGCTCGATCTGGTAGTTGAGCCCGCCGAGCGCGACGTTCATCAGCCGGCCGCCGCGCACGTTCCTGGAGGTCAGCACCTGGCGGCGGAGGAAGTCCAGGGAGTCCTCGGCGGTGAGCACCGGCATGCCCTTGTGGTTGGGCGCGAACGTGCAGCCCAGGTACACGCCGTAGCAGGCCTGGTGCACGGCGAGGAAGGCGAGCGCCTTGCCGGGCGGCAGCACCGCGAACACCCCCGCGAGGTAGGCCAGGTTGTGCGCGACGAGCAGCAGCCCCTCGGTGCGTCCGCCCTTCACCCTGCGCAGGGCGCGGAAGCCGGCCACCTTCAGGTTCAGGCCCTCCAGGGTGAGCAGGGGGAAGAACAGGAACGCCTGCCAGCGGCCGATGAAGCGGGGCAGCCCGCGGCTGGCCTCGGCCTGCCGCCGCGACCAGATGAGGATGTCGGGCGCGACGTCGGGGTCGTGGTCCTCGTGGTTGGGGTTGGCGTGGTGGCGGGTGTGCTTGTCCATCCACCAGCCGTAGCTGAGCCCGACGGTCAGGTTCCCGACCACCAGCCCGGCGATCCTGCTGCGCCGCCGCGACCGGAACACCTGGCCGTGCGCCAGGTCGTGGGCCAGCAGCGTGACCTGGGCGAAGGCGACGGCCAGCAGCGCCGCGACGCCGAGCTGCCCCCAGGAGTCGCCGACCGCGGCGAACAGCGTCCACCCTCCGGCGAACAGGGCGGCCACCAGGCCGATCCTGATCGCGTAGTAGGCGGGCCGCCGCTCCATCAGCCCCGCCTGGGCGATGCGGCGCGACAGCTGCGCGAAGTCGCTCCCCCGGGGCGCGGCGCGAGGGGTTTCCACCACGGTCAAGGCTCTCTCCGATGCTGGTGAGGCGGGCGTGAACACTCCTCAGCATCGCGGCGGCGGCCTTCCCGCGGACCCCCGCTGTCACCCGTCCTGATGGTGGGGCAGGCACTACCATCGGCGGCCCCCGGCGGGGCCGCGCGGGTCAGCGGTAGTAGCCCTCCAGCGGGGCGCTGGCCTCGGCGTACAGGGCCGGGCCCTCCTGCGGGACGTGCGGCCAGCCGGGGCCGGTCTTCAGGCCGGCGAGCTGCTCGTTCGACAGGGCGTACACTACGCGGCCGAGGCCGGAGCGTTCGATGGCGCCCGCGCACATGCCGCACGGCTGGCAGCTGGTGTACATGGTGGTGGCGGCCGCGGCCTCCGGGGTCAGCTCGCGAGCGGCCCAGCGGGCCAGCTTCAGCTCCGGGTGGGCGGAGATGTCGCGGTCGCCGAGGACCGTGTTGTGCTCCTCGGCCAGCACCTCGCCGCCGGGGCCGGCCAGCAGCGAGCCGAAGGGGGCCTCGCCGTTCGCGCGGGCGCGGGCGGCCAGCTCGATGGCCCGGCGCAGCAGGGTCTCGTCATCGGGGGTCATCGTCGTCGTCCTCCTTGGACGGGTCGCGGGATTCCAGGTCCCAGTGGCCGGCCACGGCGGCGAGCGCGTGCCAGGCCGTCTGGGGGTGCAGCGTCTCGGCGGGGTCGCCGGCGAACGGGTCGAGCACGACGGTGTCGGCGCCCAGCTGCCGCAGCGCGTCGAGGTCGGCCAGGACCTGGTCGAGGGTGCCCTCGCCGGCGTGGCGGCCGGGCCCGGTGACCGGCTCGGCGGTCAGCCGCAGCAGGATGCGCGGGGCGAACGCGGGCACGGGGCGGCCGAGCTCGCCGGCGACGTCGTCTTCACCTTCGAGCGCATCCTCGGCCCCGACAACGTGCTGACCGGCAACTTCTTC